>JBGVIG010000330.1:0-5963 GCA_045122995.1 Eubacteriales bacterium
CGCTCGGCGGTGCTTTTTTCGGTTCGGTAAAGATCGGTGTGCTTTTGCTTTTTTCGCAAACAGCCGCAACGCTTACGGCACTTCTTTTGACAGCAGGGAAAAGACGGCGATTTTTGCCCACAGGAGAGGGCATCTCTCGAAAAAAAGCGTCCTTTTCTTCGGTCTTGACGGGCGCTGTGGGAGAAGGGGCGCTTGCGATGCTTTCCGTTTCGGGTTTTATCGTGTTTTTTTCGGTGTTTTCTTTTTCTCTTTCGTTTGTTTTCAGTGGAGAGGAGAATGTGTTCTTTTCGCTGCTCGGCAGTTTTTTGGAGATTTCCGGCGGACTTTCCACTCTTTGTGGGCAGAAACTCTTTCCTCCTTCCGTTTGCGTGGGGCTCGCGGGATTTTTCCTCGGTTTTGGCGGCATTTCCGTCATGATGCAGGCGGCGGATAGAGCAGAGGCGGCAGAGATCTCCATGAAAAAATATTTTTTGGGAAAGCTTTTGGTGGGGGTGCTTTGCGGTGTTTTTTCTTTTCTTTGCGGATATCTGCTGTGAAAGTGTTTTTTTCGGTCTGAAAAAGCACAAAGATTATGAATTTTTTTCAAAAAAGTGTGGAAAAAGTGAAAGGAATGCTGTATAATATAGATGTGGAAGACTGCCTAAAAATAAAAAGTATCAAAAACGAACGGTTTTGCCCTCGTTTTTTGTTTCCGTGAAAGGGGGAATTGCCTGTGAATATCTTGAAAAAACTTGTCGAAAAGATCAAAAATCTGTTTTGCAAAAAAGAGGAAGAGGATTACGTGCGTGTGTGTGCGCTGTGTGAGTTTTGTTCCGAAACCCCTGATGAAAACGGAGAAAATATCAAATACGTCTGTGAAAAGCGCGGTGACGTGGAAGAAGATTTTGTTTGCCGAAAATTCAGATACGATCTTCTCAAAAGAGAACCGATGGAAAAACGCGCGATGCCAAAGCTTGAATTTGTGAGCCTCGATGACGAGGAAGAAAAAGAAGAACCAAACGAAGAAGTAAAGAATGAAAACGAACCAGGAAAAGAAATTTGACAGAGCGATCGTCACGCTCGAATTTGATAAGATCCGCGAAATGCTCGCCGCCGTCTGCCCTACAGAAGGGGCAAAGGCATTGGCGCTTGCCGTTCGCCCCTCGCGCGCCATTCAGACGGTGCGCCGTATGCTCAGCGAAACGCAAGCAGCAAAGGATATGCAAGTCACAAAAGGTATGCCGCCGTTTTACGGCATCACCGATATCTCCGTTTCTGTGGAACGCGCCGATAAAGGCGCTGTTTTGAACATCGGGGAGATTCTTGCTGTGGGACGTGCGCTTTCCGCCGCTCGTGCGGTCGGGGAATACCGCAATGCCGATCACACCGCGGAAACGATCCTTGACGAATATTTTGGTCGTCTTGCTCCCAATAAATATCTGGAAGACAAGATCACAAAATGCATTGAAAACGAAGAAACCATCTCCGATATGGCGAGCGATAAGCTTTATGATATCCGTCGCCGCATGAGAACGGAGAATAACCGTATCCGTGAATCGCTCCAGAAATACATCACGGGCGGCACGTATTCCAAGTATCTGCAGGAGCAGATCGTCACCATGCGTGACGGCAGATACGTAATCCCCGTCAAGCAGGAATACAAAAACGAGATCAAAGGTCTTGTTCACGATACCTCCGCTTCCGGTGCCACACTCTTTATCGAGCCGCTTTCCGTTGTCGAAGCCAACAACGAGCTTCGTCTGCTTGAGCGCATGGAAGCTGATGAGATCGAAAGAATCCTCTCCGAGCTTTCTGCCGATATCGCAAATGCAGGCGGCACGATCCTTGAAAACTACCGCAATCTGACGCTCCTTGCCTTCATTTTCGGCAAGAGCCAGCTTTCCTTTAAGATGGACGCGATCGCCCCCGACATTTCGGCGGCGAAGGAGCTTTTCCTCTCACGTGCGCGTCACCCCCTCATTCCCTCGGATAAAGTCGTGCCGATCACCGTTTCTCTCGGTAAAACATTTGACACGCTGGTGATCACAGGTCCGAATACAGGCGGTAAGACCGTTACACTCAAAACGATCGGCCTTTTTGCCATCATGACACAATCAGGACTTCATATCCCTGCGGCAGACGGCTCGATCATGTGCATTTTTGACGATATCCTCGCCGACATCGGCGATGAACAGAGCATTGAACAATCGCTCTCCACATTCTCCTCGCACATGGTGCATATCGTCGAGATGCTTGCCTCCATTGAAAGCCGCTCGCTCGTCCTTTTTGACGAAGTCGGTGCAGGTACAGACCCTGTTGAGGGTGCGGCGCTTGCCGTTTCCATTTTGGAAGCGGTGCGCGAAAAGAACGCGCTTTGTGCCGCGACCACACACTATGCCGAGCTGAAAAGCTATGCGCTTGATACCGAAGGTGTTTGCAACGCTTCTTGCGAATTTGATGTAAACACGCTTCGTCCGACGTATAAGCTCATTATCGGCACCCCCGGCAAATCCAATGCGTTTGCTATTTCCAAAAAGCTTGGACTTCCCGCTTCGATCATTGAACGTGCGGAAAGCTACGTTTCGGGTGAAAATCGTCGCTTTGAAGCCGTCATCGAGCGTCTTGAAAAAGAACGCATCGAAATGGAGATGGCAAAGACAGAAGCCGAGATGCTTCTTGCTAAAGCGCGCCGCGAAAAAGAAGAAATGGACGATTTCGTGGCAAGACGCGAAAAAGAAGCGGAAAAAGAACTGGAAAAAGCCAGAGCTACCGCTGTTCGCATGGTGGAAAGCGCAAAGCTTTCCAGCGAATTTATCTTCGCGGAGCTGGAAAAGGTGAAAAAAGAGAGAGAAAGCGAAAATCTCGCGAAAGCGCTTGAATCCGCAAAACGCGATATCAAGATCCACCTGAAAGAAAACAGCGACAATCTCGATCCCGTCGATCCCAAGACTGTGGAAAATTATGAATTGCCCCGTCCGCTCAAAAAGGGCGATGAGGTCATTCTCGTTTCCATCGGACAAAAGGGCGTGCTCCTCTCCGATCCCGACAAGAGCGGTAACGTGCAGGTGCAGGCGGGCATCATCAAGACCAAGACAAACATCAAAAACCTCATGCTCATTGACGGCGTGAAGGTTACTTTCACCGATAAAAACGGCAAAAAGGATTCCGCAAAGAAAGCGGCACAGCGCGTGATCGCGGAATTCAATCCCGAGATCGACCTGCGCGGCGAATACGGTGACGATGCATGCTTCATGCTCGATAAATATATCGACGACGCTAAACGCGCGGGCGTAAAATCGCTTCGTGTGATCCACGGCAAAGGAACGGGTGCACTTCGCAAAGCGGTGACCGACTTTTTAAGACGTGACGCGCGCGTGGCATCGGTTCGCATCGGCTCTTGGGGCGAGGGCGACACGGGCGTTTCCATCGTAGAACTGAAATGATGAGGTGGGACGCCGTCCCACACCCTGCCAAAGGGACATAGCCCCTTTGGGAACCCGAACGTTGATCGCTTCGGCAGGTTAATATCACTGTTTTATGTGAAAAATAATAAAAAATATATATAAAAATTTTTCGGAGGAATTTTTCAATGAAGAAACTCAAAATGCTTGCCATTGACCTTGGCGCTTCCAGCGGCCGTGGTATCGTCGGCACCTTCGACGGTGAGCGCATCACGCTTGAAGAAAACCATCGTTTCCCGAATGAACCCGTTATGGTTGCGGGTCAGTTCACTTGGGACATTATCCGCATCTTGCATGAGATCAAAACTTCCATTCGCAAATGTTCGAACGGTGATGACCGCGATATCGCGTCCATCGGTATCGATACATGGGGCGTTGACTTCGGTTTCCTTGACAAAAAAGGCCACCTCATCGGCAACCCCGTTCACTATCGTGACGTTCGTACCGCAGGTATTCCTGCTTATTCCTCGAACATCGTAAGCTCCGATGAAGTTTACGGCATCACAGGTATTCAGGTTCTGGAACTCAACTCCCTCTATCAGCTTCTCGCCGTTCAGAAGGACAACCCCGAACTCTTTGACATTGCGCAGGATATGCTCTTTGTTCCCGACCTTCTCAACTACTTCCTGACAGGCAACAAACAGACCGAATACACCATCGCGTCCACAAGCCAGCTTCTCGATGCGAACAGCCGTAACTGGTCGAAAACTCTCATTGAAAAATTCGGACTTCCCGAAAAGCTTTTCGGCAACATCGTAAAACCCGGCACCGTTTGCGGTAATCTCACACCTTCTCTTGTGGAAGAATTCGGCGGCATGAACCCGAAGGTGATCTCCGTTGCGGCGCATGACACCGGCAGTGCAGTTGTTGCTGTTCCCGCAAAGAGCGAAAAATTCATTTGGCTCTCTTCCGGTACATGGTCTATCATGGGTACCGAAACCAAAAATCCCGTTATCAGCGAAAAATCCAAAGCATATAACTTCACAAACGAAGGCGGCTACGGCGATACCATTCGTTTCTCCAAGAACATCACCGGTCTTTGGGTGGAACAGGAATCCAAGCGTCAGTGGGAAAGAGAAGGCGAAAAGGTTTCCTTCGCAGAACTCGCGACCGCAGCTGCAGCTGCTGAACCGCTCAAGTGCTTCATCGATACCGACGATGCAAGATTCGGCGTTCCCGGCAACATTCCGAAGAGAATCGCAGAATACTGCAAAGAAACCGGTCAGTATGTTCCCCAGACGAAGGGCGAGATCGTTCGTTGTATCCTCGAAAGCCTTGCTATGCGTTACCGCTACACCGTTGAATGCATCGACGAAATGTGCGGTGAACGTATCCCCGCGATCAACATCGTTGGCGGCGGTACCAAAGAAGATCAGCTTTCTCAGTTTGCAGCAACCGCTTGTGGCAGACCTGTTTATGCAGGTCCTGTAGAAGCAACTGCTCTTGGCAACATCGCAGCACAGGCGATCGCACTTGGCGAGATCAAGGATCTCTGGCAGGCAAGAGAAGTGATTGCAAACTCCTTCGAAGTGAAAGCTTACGAACCTGAAATGGATAAGAAAGCTGCTTGGGACGAAGCTTACGGCAGATTCCTCAAGCTTATTCAGAAATAAACATAAAAGTGCCAATTGGCGTTTTGATTCCGCACGGCATAGATTCTCGCCGCGATTCCGCCGTTTCGTTGCCGAAACGAAACGTGTCGGGCGGCGCGAAGTGTGATAAAACGGCGAAGCGTTTTTTGCTTCTCTTTGCAACTTTCTCTTTCAAAAAGAGAAAGTTGGGAGAAAACCGTATCCAAAGAATAAAAAATTAAAAATATATAACGAAAGAAAGAGGAGATACCTATGTGCAAATCTTATGAACTCGCAAAAGAAGCTTATGCAGCAGTCGGCGTTGACGTAGAAGCTGCCATTGAACGCCTCAAGACAGTTCCCGTAGCTGTTCACTGCTGGCAGGGTGACGACGTTATCGGTTTTGATAACGACGGCGCACTCACCGGTGGTATTCAGACAACCGGTAACTATCCCGGCAAGGCTACCACTCCCGAACAGCTCATGGCTGACATGGACAAAGCGCTCTCTCTTTGCCCCGGCGCGAAAAAACTCAACGTTCACGCTTGCTACGCAATTTTCGAAGACGGCTTTGTAGACCGTGACAAGCTCGAACCCAAACACTTCAAAAAATGGGTGGAATTCGCAAAAGAAAGAGGCATGGGCATTGACTTCAACCCCACCTTCTTCTCTCACCCTATGCAGAAGGATGGCCTCACCCTCAGCCACCCCGACAAAGAAGTTCGTGATTTCTGGATCGAACACGGCAAAGCTTGTATCCGCATTTCTCAGTATTTCGCAGAAGAAACCGGCGTTCCTTGCGTCATGAATATCTGGACCGGTGACGGTTTCAAGGATATCCCCGCAGACCGCATGGGCCCCAGAATGCGTTACAGAGATTCCATCGAACAGATCCTCTCCGAGCCCTTTGATTTCAACAAGGTAAAACCCTGCGTAGAATCCAAAGTATTCG
>JBGVIG010000331.1:0-2240 GCA_045122995.1 Eubacteriales bacterium
GTTTCCTGATGAAAAGCATCAACAGATAACAACACATCATTTACACCGAACGCGGCAAGCCCCATCGCAACCTCGCGAATACGGGACGGATTTTTTGAAAAATAGCCGTTGGTAATGATCTGTCGTTTGGCAATACCCATTTCACGCGCCGCGGCATGGATCTGAAACACCGCATCGGGATATAAAAGCGGCTCTCCGCCAAAGGTCATGACCGTCTTGATCGGATATTCACGCGCGATCTCTCGGACAGCATCGGCGGCAATATCGGGAACGATTCGATCGCCGCAAACGGCGTGATCTCCCTCGGAACAATGCTTGCACTTCCCCGTACAAGCATAAGTAACGACAAATTCGATCTTTTTTAAGTTTTTCAGATATGGATTCATGAGAACCTCCACAACATGGAAACTTTTTATGATTTAAGCTTCTTGCCGTCGGAAAAAGCCATACCGACTTTTTCGCCCAAGTTCCAATATGCGTGAGTGACACTATCGTAAATGATGGGATCCAATTTTTTCGCATCAATCTTGCCTTTTTCATCAAGAACACTTTCGCATACGGAAACGTTGACGATCTCACCGATGCAGATGCCGTCCTCATTAAATTTGATCAGCTTACATTCCACCGCCATCGGTAATTCATCAATGATCGGCGCATTCACGTATTCACTTTTCGTGGCATGAAAGCCTGCTTTCGCAAATTTATCGGGAACATCGTTTGCAGATACGATGCCGACGTAATCACAAGGAACTACCGTATTCGCCGTTGCAAAGCTCACGGTAAAAGCACCTGTTTTCCTAATATTTTCCGTTGTTTTGTGATCGTTTGCAAGACAAACCATCACTTGATTGGTGTCATAAATACCGCCCCATGCGGCGTTCATGGCGTTCGGGATTCCCTTCTCATCATAAGTACCAATAATCAACACAGGCATCGGATAAAGCCATGTTTTCACTCCAAAATTTTTACGCATTTTTTGCTCCTTTCAATCTCTTCATCGTTTATTTTTTATGACATCTATTCGCGAAATGACACATCAATTTCGCAAAATTTTCTCCATTGGTTTTCCCTTCGCAAGCTCGTCGACGAGTTTATCCAGATAGCGAATCTCACGCATCAGCGGCTCTTCGATCGTTTCCACACGCACACCGCATACGACGCCTTTGATCCTTTCTCTGTTCGGATTCAGCGCAGGCGCATGACGAAAGAAATCACCGTAAGTAAGGTCGCTCGAAAGAAATGATATAAGCTCACTCGTGCTATAACCCGTAAGCCAAGAGCTCACCGCAAACACCTCCGCGCGCGTACGCCCCTTTTTTTCCGCTTTTGCAATCAGAAGCGAAAAAACCTTTGCGAAAGCCATGTTATAAACTTTGTCATTGTTCATCTCATTACCTCTCCTTCCATATATCATGCTCTCGTCCGGTCTTTTTTCATCGTCACGACGATATAAAGCGCATACAGACCCGTGATCACAGTAAGCCAAACGCAAGAAAGGATTCTCTCCTCCATCGTCAATACTTCGCTTGAAAAAACGCTCAGCGCATTGAAGAGTCCGTGTGTAATAATGCAAACGATCAAACTTTTTGTCTTATAATATATCATCACAAACATAAATCCTGCGGCAGTGGCATATATCACCTGGAGCAGATTCGGAAGAAACTCCGCACCCGAGCCGTTCACAAGATTGATGATATGTCCTACACCAAAGGTTATAGAGGAAACGATCACCGCCGCTTTTACGCTGTCTTTCAGCAAAGCATGAAACAACAACCCACGGAAGATAAGCTCCTCCAAAAAGCCGACGCAAAACATAGAAAGTATATAAAAAATCATTTCCATGAGTGAACCATTCAAATGCACGCCATGCCAAAGATTGGTCGTCAAAAGAAGAAGCAACGGTGCATAATAAAGCATTGGTCGCGCCGGCGTTTCAGATTTGCAAAGACCATAACATGCAAGAAGTTTGTTTTTCTTCAAAAAAACAAACAGCCCCCCGGAAAGCAAAGCACCTAAGAGAAAAGAAATCAATTTCTCCACGCCAACAACAGTCGAAAGCGCATCACCGACGGACATCAATACACAATATGCAATAATCCAAGCGACCGCAAAGCCGATTTTGCTTTTATCATATAATTTTTTCAACATTTCTGATACCCCTGTTTTCCAAAATTCAAGCAATCAAGCACAATTTCATTAATAATAGTATACCATATTCTCCCTATGGAATCAAGCATATC
>JBGVIG010000332.1:0-1075 GCA_045122995.1 Eubacteriales bacterium
ATCTTCAGCTCTTTGCGGAAGCAGGTACTCTCGTGAATGCGACGACAGGCTTTGTCAATGCTTACGACAGTTCCAAAAAAACTGAATTTGACGGCACACACACCCTTGCAGGCGAGCTGAAAACGTTCTACGATACCGAGCTTCTCGAAAACGCACGCATGGAGATGATCTATGCGCAGTTCGCAAAGAAACAGCGACTTCTCGAAAAGCACGGTAAAACCGTGGAATGGAGAAAATGGAACACCTTCGCAAAAGCGTCCAAGCTCGAAGAAGGCGTTATTCCCACCGGTCAGAAATTCGGCATGAGCACCAAGCTGGGCGCGATCGACCAGTACGGTACATACACTGCGATCTCCGATCAGCTTGAGCTTCACGCTTATGATGACGTGATCCTCGGTGCGACCGAAGAAATGGGCGCTTCCGCGGCAGAAACGCAGGAAACTCTCATTCGTGACGCACTTCTCGTCAACACCAACGTTCTTTACTGCGACAATATCACCTTGGCAACGGGTGCTGTTGCAAGCACACCTACCGCGCCGAACCTCATGGAAGCGAGCGCTACCGTGATGAGCGTCCTCACCGATGCCATGGTCGCAAAGGCGGCTACCATCATGAAGAAAAACCGCGTTCCTACCATCAACGGTAAGTATTACGCGGTTATCCACCCCTCTGTTTCTCACGATCTTCGCCAGACGGAAGGCTGGATCGAAGCGCACAAATACGCCGCGACAGCAGAGATCTTTAACGGTGAAATCGGTGAACTTCATGGCGTGCGTTTCGTGGAAAACGTATTCGCTCCCATTCTTGACGGTGAATACGCCAACAAAGCAGGCGGCATGACCTATGCAACCTATTTCTTTGGCAAAGATGGTTTCGGCATCATCGACCCCGAAGGCGGCGCACTCCAGATGATCATCAAGTCCAAAGAGCAGGCAGGCGGCCCTCTCAACCAGTTCTCCACCATCGGTTACAAGTTTGAGACCAACGGTGCGACTATGCTTTACACAGAACGTGTTCTTCGCGTGATGAGCTGCTCCAGCTTCTCCGCAACAGACGAAGCAAACTGATAATACGG
>JBGVIG010000333.1:0-5269 GCA_045122995.1 Eubacteriales bacterium
CATCTACATTGCGGTGGATTTTTCCGAAAATGTGCAGCTGACAAACGAGGATCTTACTTTGAGGGTCCAGATCGGCAGTACGAAATATGAGTTTGGTTATGTGACAGGCAACCTTACTAAGACATTGCTCTTTGGACTGAATATCGGTGAAAATTTTATTGCGAGCGGTGACGTGAAGGTCATGGGCTTTTCCTCGTCGGAAGGTATTGCGGACCTCTTTTGGAATGAGAACAACCTGAATAACACGGCTGTCATTCCGACCACCTGTGAACACAATGTGGGTTCGATCACAGCGGACACTCGTATCCCTACGATCACCTTTGAAGGTTGCGACACAGAAGGCACAACAACAACGGCACATACCGTCAATGTAAAGATCGAAAATCTGAATGCGTCGACCGGATCGGTGTATTACTGCTGGAATCAGTCTTCCAAGATCGACGGAAACACCGCTTGGGAGAAAAAATCGTCGTTCACGGTTGGTTCCAATAGCTTTACCTTGAGCGGCAAGACCGGTGATTACTACTTACACATTAAAGCTGTCGGCACAAATGGCGCGGAGGTTTTGTGGTCATCAAGTGCATATACGGTGAATAATGATCCGATTATCACATTTGTTTCCTCGACAACACCGGACGAATTCGCAGGTGAGCATTCCGCTGTGATCAACGTCACTCGTACCGATTCGATCTGGTACGCTTGGTCAACCAGCAAAACGATCCCGGATGATCTTCAGTGGGAAGAGCTTGTGGGTGTGACAGAAGGTTACAACACCATCTTCGGCAGCGGCTATGGCGGAAAATATTATTTGCACGTCCATGCGAAGAACAATTATGGTTTATCTAAATTCTGGTCTTCGGATTTCGCGTTTTCTTTTGACGGAACACCCCCGAGCGCTTCCGCACTCACTTGTGATACGGCAGCAAACGCACTTCCGACACACATCTTGAATCTTGTGATGAATGCGGAGGATTTCGACGGACTTGATAGCGTATATCTTTACGCTGTCGATGAGAGCGGCAACATGCTTACCGGCGGCAAGCTTGTTTACGGAGCAGATAAGAGCATTGACAATCTGCTTTCCTTCAGCGGTGTCAACGGAACGATCAAGCTTTCTTATAAAAACATCGGCATGCCCGTGAACACCACCGCAAAATATAAGATCGGTTTTGTTTTCGAGGATACGCACGGAAATAAGACCGCAGAAGATCAGATTCTTTATTCTCCTTTCCTTTTGTTTGATAGCCATGGCGAATTTGATGTCGACGTGGTGGAAGATCCCGTGACGGAGATCGAAACGGTGAAAGGGCATGAAGTTCTCGTCAGCGGGGAAGGCAAGAGCTATGAATTTAAGTTCAAACTTGATAACCCTTATTCCGCAGGCGATAAATTCGGCGTGACGAGAATCATACACAACGGAAAAGAAATCTTCGAGCTGGATGAAGATTACAGCGGAACCGATCCTTATACGGACGGTTTTGGCAAAAAGAAAGGTGCCGATTTCGGTATCGTTGGTATTACCTATAATCCCGAAAAGCAATCTGTTACCATCACGGTGAATGGAGATGCCAAGGGCTATTACGATATTTCCTTCTTCTACAATGAAAAAACGGCGACTGATTTTCCTGTATATTTCACAACGGAAAACGATATGCCGCATAACTTCTATTCCATTTCCGAGGAAGGACTTCTTACCAATCGCGTTTGGACCTTTGCCAATAAGCGCTTCTATCGTTTTGAGGTTTCTCAAAATGAAGCAACAGAAATGCTTGCTTATGAGATCACCGCTAACCGCTATGCGGAAAGCGGCGCAGCGCCCATTTTCTCCGACAAAGAGAAGGCGTATGAATACGCACTCTTCATGGAGCTGCAGGATGTGGCACTTGTTTACCTCGGTCCGAATTCCACTTCGATCGTGAACCTGCTCAACAGCGGTATGTCCGGTCACTTCAAGAAAGCCATCGGTGAAACGACAACAGCAGCAACGGGGCAGACTTGGATCCGATATAAAAATACCGTTTGGGACACCTCGCAGACACCCAACGCGCAGGATTACGCTTACTATTATTACAGCAATAAGCAGGAAACCTCTCTTGATTATGCTCAAGTGATGAGCCTTCTGATCGGTGATGCGCTGGAAAAACACGCAAAAGCGATCAGTAATTATGACAATGGCGAATGGCTTTATCTCACCGCCAACACCGGTGGTGTTGATGGCAATGGCGAACCGAAATATCAAAAGGACGCCGTATTTGATGAAGACCTTACCTATCAAGGTCCGTTTTCCAAAGAGATCACCTTTAAGGGTGACAGCGAGATTTACAGCACCACGATCTCCAATATTCATGGTTATAGCGAGATCAAGGACGCTTATCTTCTTGCAAACTACGCGTTCACTTCCGATAGCGGACGCACCGTGCTCTTTTACCGCGAATATAACGGTACAGGGAACGTCGGCGATTACACACAGGTGCTCGTGGAAAAGGGAAGATCGGTGAAGCTTCGCAGCTTGGTCACCAAAACAGGCATCTATGAATTCATCGAATTTGATGGAAGCGGCAGCAGAAAATTCTACGTTTACGCAGACTTTTATGCGCCGACACTCCGCTATGAATATACGCAGAGCGGAAAGACAGCGTATGGTTACATTGACCGCTACGTCAGCGGCTCCACGATCCGCACAGGATCTGTTACACTTCTTGAATTTGTGACAGAAGCCGGCGGCTATACGCCCGAATATGATGAGCATGCATATCTTTACGTGACCAATACCTCGGGTAAGATAATTGCTTTCTTGACCGCGAAAGAACTCAAAGCTTCCGGCGGCTTGAAGCTGACGGAAGATACCGTGATCGTTTATCTCTATGACCGTCTTGGCAACTTTGCAAGTGTCACGGTCCGTGCGAATGAAAGCGGACTTTACGCAACGGCAACAACCAAAGAAGACTCTTTGGTTTTGACGATCAATCGCAGTGAAGACGAGATCGCGATCAACGGATTCCAGCTTTATAAAGACAGCGTGCTGATGGATATCCCCTATTCATCGACGATCACACTTTATGAAAGCGGCAAATACACCATTGAGCTTGCCGATATTTACGGCAACAACTATTCTGAAACCTATACGTTCCAAAGACCGCTTCCCGTTGTGGAATTCCAGTGCAAGGACGAAAACGGTGACTATGTTCCGATGGGCAGCGATGTCAACGGCTCTGCTTACGTTGTGAGCCTTGGCAACAATGCGTATCAGGTCACGGCATCGACCGAGATCCGTCTGAAATATGAAGCGGGCAAGGAATATGAATTTACCATCATTTCCGGTAATCCGACACTCAAGCATACACGTTCCGGTGCGCAATACGTGCGAATCCTTGATAACGGAAGTACCTGGATGATCAAGATCTCTCATAAGAAAGATCCTTCTACTTATATTATCGTTACCTGCGCGCAAGACAAGACACCCCCGGATGTGTTTGTGAAAGCGATCACGCAGGATTACACGTGGAATGAGCAAAACGGCATAGCGAATGTCTTGTTCGCAGAAAAAAGTGCCGTAACCATTCCCGTGGAAAACGGTCAGACACTCAACTGCCGTCACGTGACCATCACTTGGGACGATGCCAATGAGATCCGAAACGTCACGATCACAAGAGATGGCAAGGTCATTCCCTTGACACAAGGACAGCTCCTGCTTCGCTCCATGACCGTCAGCGGATTTGGTAAATATACCGTTACCGTAACGGATATTTTGAATAATTCCACTTCGATGATGTTCAATATCGCGAGTGATATCGGCCTTTCCTATTATATTGACGGCAAAAAGACGGAATACAGCGAAAATCCTCTGTCTTTGATCTATGACGGCGAATTCGCTGACACGCAGTATACGAGCAAGGACGTAAAACTTGTCCTCGCGGAATACGCGACGGTTGCATTCCTGTATCAAAATGAAGCGGGAAGTGCGATCTATCAGATCAAGCATCACGCCGAAGGCTTGGAACTCTATTATTTGAACGGCAGAAGCTACAAGCTCTTGCAAACGGTGAATGCGGCAGCAGGCGAGCTGTTTGCAAACGTTACGCACGATTTCGTGATGAATTACGAAATTAAGGACGGAAAGCTGACGCTGATGTTCCCGAAACCGACAGACGGTTTTGAATTTTGGCAGATCCGTGTGACGGATCTTGAAAATACTTCCCCCGTCATCATTCAGTTTGAACGCTCCAACCGTGCGACGATCGTTCGTTTCGTGGAAAAGGAAACGGGCGAGCTGATCGAAACAAACACCCAAAACGAAGAGGTCTATACGGGCGCTAAGAGCGCGGTGACGATCCATGAACCGAGTATCACGGAAGCGGTCGTAAAGATTTCCGTATATTATTCCGAAAAAGAAACCTTTGATTTTTACCGAAAGACGGAAAACATCTTGTTTGGTGAAGGTCAAAATATCTCCGAAATGAAGGACGAAGGCTATTATAAGATCGTGACGCAGGACGTTTACGGCAATATGCAGATCGTTTTCCTTCGCATCGGATTTGGTTTTGAAGCCGTCGTGAAGATTTTCTATGACGATCTGGAAACGGTGGAATACACCGTGGATAAGAGCGGCAGCTTCACTGCAAAGAGCAATCATTCCGTACAGTTTACAATCTGGGCGGAAAAAGACACTTGCACCGTGACAGCGCAAAAGGACGGCGCGGCGTTTACACCCGACGCCAAAGCTTCCAAGCGTTACTTCACGTTCACCGTGAGCGAAGTCGGTGAATACAAGATCCTCGTGGATGATGGCTGCGGCAACGTACTGAATTTCACAGTATCCTTGAAAGTGCCGACAGAGATTCGATATAACGAGTATCTCACGGGCTTCAATGAAGAAGCACCTTACCGTGATAAGATGTATACCAACGGCAAGGTCAATATGGATTATGATCGCTTCGTTGGCGATGATATCCGCTACATTTATTACCGTGTTACACAAAACGGCGAAACCTCTGTGAAACATATTCTTTATAATCTTCTCGTTCCAAGTCCCAATGAATACAAGAAAGAAGATTTCCTTGGCTGCATCGGCAGAGAGGGTAACGGCGCATATGAGATCGTATTTGCCGATGAATATGGCAACTGTGTGACACGAACCGTTCGCATCTCTGACGGCGGACAGCTCACCGTTTCCCGACACACTGACAGCAGTGCAACGGCGGAGCTCCTGGCGATCGAGCAGGTTATTGCCTAAGGCCGATGGTCTAACCGCTCCGTCATCATCGGTGTC
>JBGVIG010000334.1:0-2200 GCA_045122995.1 Eubacteriales bacterium
TGGTTTCCAAGGAACAGGTGCAGATGTCCGAGATCGATGAGCTGGTGGAAAAAAAATTTGAAGGTTCACTGCCTGCTTTTGTTGCGGCTTTTTCCAAGCATAAGAAGCTTTCTGAAAAAGAGATTGCGGAGATCCTTCGCATCATTGGAAGGGAGGAGCGTTGATGGAATCGGTATTTTATCATCTTTTTAATTTCAGCATCAATGCGGGGTGGCTCGTGATTGCGGTGCTGATCCTTCGCCTCTTACTCAAAAAAGCGCCGCGATGGCTCGTCTGCTCGCTGTGGGCGCTGGTGGGTGTGCGGCTTATTTTCCCGTTTTCAATCGAAAGCGTGTTCAGTCTGATTCCGAGCGCCCAAACGGTTCCGCCCGACATCGTTTATGAGAGTGAGCCTGCGATCGACAGCGGTATCACGGCGGTAAACAGCGTGGTGAATCCCATCATTGGGGAATATTTCGCGCCGAAGCCTATGACGAGCATCAATCCTTTGCAGGCGCTGGGTTACCTTGCCTCATTTGTTTGGCTGATCGGGCTTTGTTTGATGGTTGGCTATATGCTTTTCGGATATCTCCGCTTGCGGTACCGTCTTGGGACGGCGACTAAACGGGAACATGGTGTTTTTGAGAGTGAAAACGTAAGCTCCCCGTTTATTCTTGGTGTGTTTCGTCCGCGTATTTACCTGCCGTATGGCCTTGATGATGAAACTTTTTTCCATGTGATCTCTCACGAACGTGCACATCTAGCTCGCCGCGATCATCTCATAAAGCCGTTTGCCTTTCTTTTGCTTTCTGTCTATTGGTTTCAGCCGCTTCTTTGGGTGGCATATGTCTTGCTTTGCCGCGATATCGAATACGCTTGCGATGAAAAGGTGATCAAAAATAAAGACGAAGGATATCGGCGTGAATATTCCATGGCGCTTCTTTCGTGCAGTATCCATCGCCGCTTGGTTGCCGCGTGTCCGCTGGCTTTCGGGGAAGTCGGTGTGAAAGGGAGGGTGAAAAACGTGATGAATTATAAGAAACCTGCCTTTTGGATTATTCTTTTAGCGGTGATTGCCATGATTGTGACGGCGGTATGCTTTTTGACGAATCCGAAAACAGAGAACGCAAAGGCAAATGTTTCTCCACCGATGTATTATGCGGCGGAGAGGATCAAAGCGAGTCAAGGCGTCAATTATTTTTCTCCGGAACATATTCCATATTTTTATATTGATGAAAATATGACGCTTTATGAAAAGCGTAAGGTGGAAATGACGGGGTGCTTTGTTGAGGAGTGGAAGCTTTGCGGCACACTTGAAAAAATTGAAGGTGCGAGGGAGGGGAGTTGGCGGCTTTTTTGCGAAGATGAATTTGGAAATATGTCCATGAAGCAGTTCATGTTTGAGGAAGACGGCGACGTGTCTTATATATATGCCGACGGAAACGGCGGAACGATGATTTGCAAAATGGTAGCAACCGATCAAATGCCGGGACAGCTCAACGTGCTTTCTCTCACCCAGTTCCGTGCCGATATTGGCGTTTCGCATTACGGAACAGAGATTTCTTGTGAAGAAACGAGAGAGGATCTGTATGGGGATATCCGTTTGGATATTAATATCAAAAATAATACGGAATATATATTGGTGCACTATGGTTGCGAGGTGTATGTGGACGAAAAAGGCGTGAATCGAGTTCGTAGCACGGACGATATCTGTTTGGAAAAGGAAACTGCGAACGGGTGGCAGACTATAGATTATCGTTCACCTTTTGGTTGGAGAAGCTACGGCGGAAACACGGCACGCTTTTTCTTTGAAGATGAAAAACTCGAGAAAGGTTTGTATCGCTTGACGTTCTTTGTCGATTTAGCGACCAAGACTTCCAATTTTGAAAGCGAGGAAACCGTAGAATACGTAGAAAAAAACGTCCCATGTGCTGAAATCATTTTTGAGATCGTGAATCCGGGAGAAACGATAAATAAAGCTGCCGAGATTTCCTGATTGTTTAAAATCACAAACAAAACAGCCGCTTTTGCGGCTGTTTTTGATCTTTTTGAAAAAAGATGAAAAAATATGAAAAAAATTGAAAAAAGGTGTTGACAAAGAGGGGAAGATGTGGTATACTACATGAGCGCTCGAAACGAGGGGCGCGAAACGGTCCTTGAAAATTGAACAACAAACAAAGAACGATTAAAATTCTTGTCAATAACTTTGAACACAAAGTAC
>JBGVIG010000335.1:0-2828 GCA_045122995.1 Eubacteriales bacterium
CAACACTTTGCGAAAGCGCATGGCAAACGGCATCGTAATCGGCATTGGTGATCGGATTGCCGTAAGCAAATGAAAGCAAGTCCGAAGACAAAGACACCTTTTGTGTCGCACCCACGACAGTCCGTCTGTATTTTCTCGGAATGTCTTGTGCTGTCAAAAGATCCATTTCATCACTCGGCGGATCGTCAAATTCTCCGTATTCCAAATCCATACGGAGAAGGAGCTCGTCCAGCGAATCGTGCAGGAAGCTGCGCACAAAGCGCGCATTACCGAAATTCGGATTTCCTTCTGCGCAAACACGGCGGAAGACCGCAAGCGCCGCTGCACGGTAACCATCGTCCAGACGAAGCGGTGTAGCCGCGCCGATCTGCTTGATGTTCGGTGCATTCTGTGCCATATTTTCCAAGATTGCAAGAAGCTCCTCGGGAGAATAATCGTCAAAATATATCTTGCTGTTACCGGTGCCGAAACGGCTGGAAAGACCGCTGTCGCTACGCTCCAGCATATAAAGCATATCCATGGTGTAGCCTGCCAAAATGATGCAAAGATTTTTCATCACTTCGGTATCTTCCAAAACGGTCAAAAGCCGCTTGAGCACATGTCTGCCGGCAGAATTTCCGGGTTCCGCCAACTGATGCGCTTCATCAATAAATAAAATGCCGTTCTTTGCAAGTTTTAAAATATCATCAAATTCATTCAGACTTGCACACATCTCGCGCGCCGTACGCGCAATCACATGTCCCTGCGACAAAACACCAAGCGCTTTCAAAACACCGCCCATCAGCTTTGCCACCGTGGTTTTGCCCACACCGGGATTACCAAGATAGCAATAGCATTCAGGGAAAACGTTCGCTTTTGGAAAACGACGATATCTGCGTTCGATCGTTCGAATGGCTTCCTTCACGCTCGCAAGTCCCACCATGGAATCCAGCTCTTGCAAAGCTTCTCTGCCGATCGCCGTACTTTTCTTCAAATAGCTGCGGTATTTTTCAGGGAACATATCTTTCGTAATCACACGTCTTGTGATGCGATATTCCGCATCTGCCTCGCTCGATGCACATGAAAGTCTTTGTATCAGCGCTTCCGCCGCATTTTCATCTACGGGCAAAACGTCGGTTTGTGCTACGCCGTTTTCCCGTTGCCAGCCGCTGATCAAATCGTCAATCAGGCTATCAACCTCCATGCCGTTTCCCCAAGCGCGCACAGATTCCCCAAGCGCACCGCGATCGTTCACCCAGTTTCTAAAGAAATCAGGCATGAGCGCTTCGACACACGGTTCCATCAAAATGCTGTTTTTCGCTTTGATCTCAAACAAGCGACGCATATCGTCTGCGGAAAGATCTTCGATTTCAAATTGATGAGAAAAACAACTGCGCAAAGAAGGATATGCGCGGAAAAAATCAGAAAGACCTTCCTGCGATTCCAAAAATACTACGCAAAAATCACGCAAATGTGTGCGAAGCGCACCTGCGATCACGCCGAGTGCGTCCTTACCAAAGGAACTGTCGTGATCATTTCGTTCCAAAAGCGAACTGGGGTATTCAACGACCAGCATACCGCCAAGTGCATGATCAATGACGTTTTGCGTTTTGCCTGCCGTCTGACCGACGTAACCTGCTTCCAATTCCGCTTTGCTGACAAATTGCACGTCATCACGGGAAAGCAAACCGTGATGAAACATTGCGGAGGCGATCGTACGCACCGCTGTGTGACGACCGCTTCCTGTGGGACCCGTGATCGTGAAATGCAGTCCCACACTCGTTTTATTATCAAAGAAAGACACAGCCTCGCTGCCCTGTCCAAGAGATTCAATATATTCCCGAATGGAATCTTTGCCAACAAGCGCATCTACCTTCGCAGAAAGACTATTCATACCAAGCGGCTTCTTTCCGATGGGGCCGGCCAGCGAAATGAATGCTTCGGGGATATCTTGTGCTGTCAGCGTGTGGCGCTCCTCATGCGTATAACGGTTGATGTCCGCTTCCTGCACGGGTGCATCGATCGAACCCGTCGCATGGCGATTCAGTCGCGCTGTTCTCACAGCGATGGATTCCGGCAGATATACGTCGCGGATAAAGCCGCCGTTACCGAAGTTTTGCGGTCTGTTTTCCATATATTTTTCGAAAACCACGAGCGTTCTCGTGAGATAACCGCGATCAAGAAGCTCGCCTTTTGCGCTCGCCATGTTGTGCAAGATCTGCAAAAGCTCCTCTGCGGTGTAATCGTAAAAACGAATTCTATGATTGATCGGGAATCTGCGTGAAAGCCCTGCGTCCACCGACAGAAAACGCTTCATTTCCACGTCATAGCCTGCACAAATAAAGCAAGTATCCGCACGAATCTCGGGATCCTCGATCAGAGGTACAAGTTCTCGAATAATCGCGTGCCCGTGTTCGTTCTGTGCCAGCTGATGCGCTTCATCGATAAAGAGGATACCTCTTCTCGCTTCCTCCACGGCTTCACGAAGATTACGCGAGCCGCTCAAAAGATCTGCCGCACGCACTTCCACCACGTTGTTTGTTTTTCTCAGCAAAACACCGAGATGTCCGAGGATCTCTCCGAATTTTCTCGCCACGGTCGTCTTACCCGTGCCGGGCGGTCCCGAAAAAATATAGTTGCCGGGCGCTTTTTCTTCCGCGCCCCACAAAATATTGCGGCAGAGCTTCTTCAAGAAGCCTTTCACTTCAGAAAGACCAATCATCTGGTCGATCTCCTCAAAAGCTTCTTTGAGATTGTGACTTCGCGGCGCCAGACAATGTGCAAGACGCTCAGGGATATCCGCCACGGTAAAGACCATTCGTCCCTCGCGCGTACCTGTCGCCGCAAGG
>JBGVIG010000336.1:0-1591 GCA_045122995.1 Eubacteriales bacterium
CCCATCAGCATGGGGATAAACGCGGTGAGGATCGTGCAGGCGGCAAGTGCAGCTTCATAAGAAGAAATAATCTTGGAAGTGATGGTGGCGGAAAGCATGAGCAGCAGGAGCCACGGCACGCGCGAAAGCCAGAGGCGAACAGCGCTTGTTTTGAGATATGGTTTTTCAGAGGGAAGGATCGCCGCCATCTGTGCGATATCTTCGCTTGCTTCCGTTTCAAGGACGTCCATCGCGTCATCGACGGTGATGATACCGACGATGCGCTCTTCCGCATCAAGAACGGGCAGGGCAAGGAAGTCGTATTTACTGATTTTTGCGGCAGCGTCTGCTTTATCGTCGGTCGTCATGACAAAGATGCAATCTTCTTCCATCAGATCTTCGATGATATCCGTATCTTTTGCTAAAAGCAGATCTTTTACGGTGATGATGCCGATCAGCTTTCTGTTTTCAGTGACGTAACAGGTATAAACGGTTTCTTTATCCACGCCGACGTGTCTGATCTTGGCGAAAGCTTCCGCAACGGTCATCGTCTTTTTCAGGCTGACATATTCCGTTGTCATCATACTGCCGACGCTCTTTTTAGGATAAAGAAGGATCTCGTTGATCGCTTCTCGCATTTCGGCATCGGTATTTTTCAGGATTCTGGATACCACGCCTGCAGGCATTTCTTCCACAAGATCTGCTGCGTCATCGGCATAAAGCTCACTCAAAATTTCTCTTAGACGGGAATCGTTAAAGCTTTCGATGAGGCTTTTCTGCTTGTCACTATCCATTTCAACGAAGATCTCCGCGGCATTCTCTTTGGGCAGAAAACGAAAACAAAGGGAGATTTCTTGCTTGGAAAGACCTTCAAAAGCCTCCGCAAGATCCATGGGGTTTTCTTCAACCAAGGCGGCTTTTAGCTCCTTATAGGAGGAGGTTTCCAAGAGCGACTTTAATTTTTCTTGAAGTTCATATGCTGAAAACACAGACATCACTTCCTTTCGGTGGATATATTTTAGTTTTAGCACAAAATGGGTGGCTTGTCAACCGTTTTTCCTTTGAAAAACTTGACTTTTTTTACTTTTTTTGCTATGCTGTTCTCATAAAAAAGAAAGAACATCGGAGGAATCGCGATGAATCGTCTATTGGAACCAAAGTACCGCACTGTGGTGGAAAAAGCTGTTTCTGCTTCCCTGGGGGAGCGGTTTAATGTCAGTTTTGTCCGTGAAAACCGAGTGAGTGCAATGCACGATGCCGCTTTTTTTGAAGGCATGCTCGGTGTTTTGAAAAGTCCGTTTACTGTTTTTGTGAAACTTGGTACAAAGTCATTTTCTCCCGAGCAGTTTGTCATGGAAGCAAAAGGACTTGATTATATTCGCACGCATAGTCCCGTGAGAACGCCGCGTGTGATTACCGTCGTTCCTTTTGAGGATCAAGTGCTTTTGATCTTGGAGGTCATCAAGACTGTTCGTCCCGAAACAAAAGAGGATTATGCGATCATGGGACGCGGACTTGCCGCGCTTCACCGTGTGGAACATGAACGGTGTGGCTTTGATTTCCCAACGTATCTTGGTGTTTTCCGTCAAAATAACACTTGGAAAAATACATG
>JBGVIG010000337.1:0-1026 GCA_045122995.1 Eubacteriales bacterium
TGACTGCGCTTTGGCTGAGTATGTGTAGCTGAATCCGCTTTTTTCTTGACTGTTGTTATCCATTTTTACCTCTGTTTATATTGTTTCAGTTTCTTTGTTCCAACTGCGATCATATAAATTGCCATAGCTACGATCAATACCGAAATTGTGCCGCCAGTTGCGCCAAGCGCCCATTTTTGTTCTATAGCCGTCACGGTTTCTTTACCGAACGTTGTGAGCATTGTGGATTCAAGGGTCAGCACGGATACAAGTGCTGCGGCAAGACTGATCGCCTTCGATGCCGAATAAACGGGACTGTTGTACCTTCTGTATCTTATGACGTTGACGATAGCGGTCGTGAGCGCGGTGAAGGTATATGCCGCCATCGCGATCGCCGTGATCATGTGATGCTCGAAGGTCCTGTTCCAATATACCATAAAGAAGATGATCAGAGCAAGAGCTAAGTTCATCACAAGAAATACGATACCGCAAGCGCGGTATTTTTTTAGTTCGGTCTGCATTTTTTCGCCCGGAGCATACGTTGTTGTGTGACGTGCCAGAAAAAAACGCATTCCCAAAAGGCAGATGTAGTACGCGCCGAATGAGATAAACCAAAAGGTGCGGTAATAAAATCCAAGCCACAGCTGTAAGAGTGTGTACAATGCGTTCCACGCAAGCGAGCCGTAAAGAGACACGTTTACGCGCAATCGGGCATCCTCCAGCCATTTTACGGCATATTTATTTTCATTCTTGAACGTTTTAAAAAATTTGATCAAATACGGAATTTTGAAGCACCACACCGTAAGGGTATACGCAGATACAACGTAAGAAACGATAGCGACGGGTGATTCCGTCCCGACGAACACCATGGACCACACAAGCGCAGCGGTAGCGATGGGGACGAGCAATATCATGATGGCGATATGCGGAAACAGCAATGCTTTACCGAGCTTCTTCAGATCCATTGTAATTCCTCCTGATCTTCACTGTAAACGTTGTGCCCACGTTCACTTCACTTTCAACACCGATCTCGCCCTGCATAATATC
>JBGVIG010000338.1:0-4278 GCA_045122995.1 Eubacteriales bacterium
TGGAAGAAGTAATGCTTCCGATCTCTTATGAAGCGCCTTCGATGGAAGACGTGGAAGCTGTCATCATCGACGAAAAAGTGGTCAGCGAGCATATCGCTCCCGAATACAGAAAAAAAGAAGCTGCTCCTGCTGTGGCAGAAACAACAGAAAATGCATGATTTTTCACCCCACACCTTTCGGTGTGGGGATTTTTTATATGTGGGTGCTTTTTTTTGCTGGCAAGCATTGACATTTTTTTGTGGTATGATATAATAAAAGTACTAACATGTTAACAAACAGAAGGGAATGCATCTATGGAACAGCAAACGAAGGACAAACTTCTTTCTTATATTGAGATCGTTCGGTATTATCTTTTTCACCCGGTGCGTGCAGTGATCTTTTATTTCGGCTTTTGTTATGCGGCGCTTGCCAGTATTTATATGTTGCCGGACAGCGATCCCGAAAAGATCGGATACGTTGCGTGGATCTATCATTTTAATGTGACGCTGACAACGATCGTGGTATGTATCATTCTCTCGGGGCTTTTTACCCTTTACGATGCCACGGCGCGCCGCCGCTTTGTGTTAACGAAAAAACCTTTGGTACATACGTTTTCGGAACATCTCGGTGTTTTGCGCTCTTATGAATTTTTGTGTGATGCCGCGGCTTTTCTTGTGCTTCCGCTTATGGTTGGACAAACGATCTTTATTCACCCGATCTGCCTGCTTTTCGGTCGGGAAGAATTTTCGTTTTGGGGCAGCTACGGGTGGTATCTTCTTATTGTCTTTCCTGTTTTGATGGTGATCAACATTCTCTCCCGTGTGAGAGCGAGAGATTTCTGGCGTGATCTTTCCTATGACGATGCACGGAGCATGCGTTTTGATGGCATCAAATTGGTCGCATTTTATGTTCTCGTCTTGTTTGGTTATAGCTTTATTTCGCGGTTTTATCTGCCGATGATCCCCTTTTTGCTCAGACAGTTTAAGAAGCCTGCCGTTCTTCTTGTGCTGGCGGCGATCGTTCTTTTGATTACTTGTTTTTGGTATCTAAGGGCGTTCTCTGTGAGAAGAAAATTTTGGAAGCTTTTAAAAAAGACATGCCGTGAAAACGGTTACGAGCTTTCAAAGATTCATGCGCCGTATCGCTCGATACTCACGAAAAACGGAAAATATGAGTTTACGGTCAAGGCGCATGGAAAAGTTTATGCCTGCAAGATGCTTGCCTGTGCCAATCGGACAGCGGATATGATCTTTTTTGAAAATGGCGCAGGCGCTTGCCGCAAGGTGCTAAAGATCCGCGGTGTGGAGCTTCCGATCAAGACGTATAATAAAAAATTCCGCTATGACTTTGACTATGAGGGCGCTGATGCGAAGGTTTTGATCCTTTCGCCCTCACCCCTCACGCCGTACATAGAGGAAGGTGGCAGAATGCATATCCTCGATAACGGCTCTACAATTCACGGCTATTTTCTCTATGCAGGGCAGGGATTTGTGAATGCTCTGAATCGCAACTGTGTCGGCGTATGGCGATGAAACTTTTTGGAAGGAACCGATTTTCGGTTCCTTCTTTTTATGATAGCGGCAAAAAACATAAAAAATTTACAGAAAACCTATTCCATTTTTGCGCACTTCGTGTTAATATATAAAGAGAATAGTTTGAAAACCTCTACTTTTATGAAAGGATTGAAAATAGATTCATGAAACTTTATAATACGCTTACCAAAACCGTAGAAGATTTTGTTCCCCATGAGGCAGGCAAAGTCAAAATGTATACCTGCGGTCCCACGGTATATCATTTCGCGCACATCGGTAACCTGCGCACCTATATCATGGAAGATACGCTTGAAAAATTCTTGCGTTTTGCAGGCTATGACGTGACACGCGTGATGAATATCACAGACGTTGGTCACCTGACCAGCGACGGCGACACCGGCGAAGACAAAATGCTCAAGGGTGCAAAACGTGAAAAGAAGACCGTGCTTGAGATCGCGGAATTTTACAAAGACGCATTCTTTGCGGATTGCAAAAAACTGAATATCAAAACGCCTGATATCGTTCAGCCTGCAACGGGTTGCATCGCAGAATTTATCAAGATGATCGAAAGACTTCTCGAAAAAGATTACGCTTATATCGCAGAGGGCAACGTTTATTTCGATACCTCTAAAGCAAAAGATTATTATGCGCTCTCCGGTCACAATACCGATGAGCTTATGGTCGGTGTACGTGAGGACGTTTCCGAAGACACCAACAAGAGAAATAAGAGCGACTTCGTTCTTTGGTTCACCAAATCCAAATTCGACGATCAGGAACTCAAATGGGAAAGCCCTTGGGGCATTGGTTATCCCGGCTGGCACATCGAATGCTCCGGTATCAGCATGAAATATCTCGGCGAATATCTCGATATTCACTGCGGTGGCGTGGATAATATCTTCCCGCACCACACCAATGAGATCGCGCAGAGCGAGGCTTACGTCGGCCACAAGTGGTGCAACTATTGGTTCCACGTTCAGCATCTCAATGATGAGCGCGGCAAGATGAGTAAATCCAGCGGCGAATTCCTCACCGTTTCTCTCATCGAAAGTAAGGGCTACGATCCCCTTGCTTACAGACTTTTCTGCTTGCAGAGTCATTACAGAAAACCTCTCACTTTCAGCTATGCCAATATGGATAACGCTTCCGCGGCTTACGCGAAGCTTCTCAAACGTGTGGCGGCGCTCAAAAAGGACGGCGAAGCTGATGCAGATGCAGTAAAAGCATATCATGCAAAATTTGAAGAAGCGGTGGCGCAGGATCTCAATACCGCGCAGGGTCTTACCGTTCTTTACGATATGCTCAAAGACAGCGCACTTTCCGATGCGACAAAGCTTGCGATCATCGCTGACTATGACACCGTTCTTTCTCTCGGTCTTATCCGCGAGGAAGTGAAAGAAGAGGCATCGGCACCTTCTGAAGAAGATGCATGGATTCTTGAAAAGATCGCAGAACGCGCAGCGGCAAAGAAAGCAAAGAACTATGCGCAGGCTGACGCGATTCGTGCGGAACTTCTCGAAAAGGGTATTACCCTTGTAGATACCAAGGAAGGCACGACTTATAAAAAGGCATAAAGCTTCAAAATTTGATAGAAGGGAAAGATTCCAATGAAAAGAGAAAATATCAAAGTCGGTTTTGTTTCTCTCGGTTGCTCTAAAAACCTTGTGGACACCGAGGTTATGCTGGCAAATCTGGTGAAGGCAGGCTATTCCATCACACCGGAAGATATTGATGCGGACGTTATCATCGTTAATACCTGCGCCTTCATTGAAAGCGCGAAAAAAGAAGCCATCGATAATATTCTTGACGTCGCTTGGCTCAAGGAACACAGACATCTCAAAGCGATCGTTGTAACAGGTTGTCTTGCAGAAAGATACAGAGATCAGATCTTCACCGAGATTCCCGAAGTGGACGCTGTTCTTGGCGTGGGCAGTCTTGCCAATATCGTTGACGCGGTTGACGCCGTTGTGAAAGGCAAGAAATACAGCTCCTTTGAAGATAAAAATACTTCTCCTCTCGGTGGCGAACGCGTTGTCACCACACCGGAATATACCGCATATCTTAAAATTGCGGAAGGCTGTGACAACCGTTGCACCTATTGCGCGATCCCTCTCATTCGCGGCGGTTTCCGTAGCCGTCCTATCGAGGATATCGTGGCAGAAGCGAAAGACATGGAAGCGCTTGGCGTAAAGGAACTCAACATCATCGCGCAGGATACCACACGCTATGGTCTTGACCTTTACGGCGAATATAAGCTTGCGACACTTATTCGTGAGATCACCAAGGCAACAAACATTCCGTGGATCCGTATTCTTTATTGTTATCCCGATAAGATCACCGACGAGCTCATCGCAGAAATGCGTGATAACGATCGTGTAGTCAAATACATCGACCTTCCCATTCAGCACATCAGCGATAAGGTTTTGAAGCGAATGAACCGCCACGGTGACAGCGCGATGATCAAAGACACCATCGCACGTCTTCGCGCGGCAATGCCCGATATTTGTATCCGCACGACCGTGATCGTTGGTTTCCCCGGTGAAACCGATGCGGATTTCGAAGAACTTTGCGAATTTGTGAAGGTGGCGGGCTTTGACCGCCTCGGTGCTTTCACTTACTCTCGTGAAGAAGATACTCCGGCTTATGATTTTGAAGATCAAATCGACGAGCAGACAAAGCAGGATCGCTATGATATCATCATGCGCGAACAGCTTCACATCTCCGACGAAAAGAACTCCAAAATGGTCGGCAAGCGTATCCGCGTGCTTTG
>JBGVIG010000339.1:0-9375 GCA_045122995.1 Eubacteriales bacterium
CGCGCCAGATGCTCAAACGGTAGGAGGTGGAGCTATCGGTGAATGTGGTGAATCTACGGATTACAGAGGTGTCGATCGCAAAGGAAAGACCGAGAACGGCAAGCGGCGCGAGAAGAATCCCCGCCGTGAAGAAATGCTTGCTGGAAAGAAGGAAGAAAAGGACAACGGCAATGACAAATCCGAGCCATGCACCTCTGGACCAAGTGAAGACAAGACAAAGGGCATTGATGCCTGCGGCAAAGAAGAGTGCAAAGCGTTCGTTTGCACGTTTAGCGGTGATCATCATTGCCAGTGTGATCGGAAAGATCAAGATGAGATATTCACCGAGCACGTTTGGGTTTTCAAAAGTAGAAACCACACGTCCGCTGATTTCGGAAAAGACGGTCACGTCTTGCCATACGGTGGAGGCCGAACCAAAGAAATTTTCATAAAGACCGTAAATGGAAACGGCGGTGCTGGATACGATGAGCGAATAGATGCAACGGCGCACGAGAGAAGGGGAACTTATCGTGCTTTTTACAACGAAATAGCCGAGCATGAAGCAAACGTAAACGAGCATTTTCTCAAAGCTGGAACGATCAATGGAAATGATGCCGCCGAAAATGGTGAAGGCGAGGAACGCGGCGACGGTATAATCGACCAAGGAAAGGCGGAGAACACGTCTGCCGCAGATGAGCTTCAGAAAATAGGAAATAAGGATCAGTCCGATTGCGGCGATGAGAAATTTCGTCTGCAAAAAGGGTAGACAGAGGAAAACGAGAAGAATGCCTGCTTCCGGTGCCGAAAGCACGATGCTCACGAGCAACTGGAACGCTAGAACAACGACGATACGGAGCGGTTCTACAACGATGGAAAATGCACCGAATGCCATGCCAAGACCAAACGAGATATTAAATCCTTTGCGAGCTTCTGTTTTTGCTGCTTTGGCAACGCCGATGATGCGAAGTCCCAGATAGTCGAAAAGGATCGCGTGCAGGATCACGCTGTCATAAACGGTTTCCGCAATGTTCTTTTTGGAAAAGAACATGAAGACCGCGATCACCATGATGACAAGACCGAGGATCGTCGGAACACTGTCGATGTTGTCGATGTTGAAAGCGTATTCCTTAAGGATCTGAATGAGCAGTGTGAAGAACCCGAAGGAAAAGAGAAACAGCCCAAGCGAACTGACGTTGGTGATCAAAAGATGATATGCGATCCCGCGGATCTTTGTGAGAATAATACTGCGTTCATAAGCTTTTGCCATGGCTCGTTTGAGTTTGCGAATGGCTTGCACGCCCTTGTTGTTGAGGAACGCACGAAATGCTTTCGCCATGGAAGACGATGCAAAGGCATTGGTGATGGCATCATAGGAAGTCATGATGGTGCCGAAAACGCCGTTCATAAAAAGATGATAAATGAATCCCGAAAATTTGGTTAGGTAATAAATGATGACGGAATTTTTAAAAGAATCGGCGATCCTTTGTGACAGTTTTTTCTTTTGTATTTGGCGGAACAACAAATCTCCTCCTTTCTAAATTTTGGGGTAACGGCGACGCTCGCCGTCTTTATTTTTCTGATGAGGAAAAACGAACAATGTTGAATATACCTATACATAATAAATATACCACAAGACCGATGAGAAAAACAATAGTGATAATCACTAAATTTTGCAAAACGAGCGATTTTATCGGTATATTTTGAACAATTTTTTTGAAAAAAGCCATTGTCGCCGTCGAAAAAAGGAAAGACGCGAGAAGTGTGACGCTCTTTTTGAGTGGGAAACCCTCAGCGATTTCGGGAAATGCGCGGAGCGTGAGGACAAGGAGCGTCAGCGCGGCGAGGATCTCTCCGAGGGCGCAGGAAAGTGCTACGGTGAAAACGGAGAGCGTTTCTGTCAAAAGAAAGATTGAGGAGAACGTAAGGCTCGTGCAGATGCCGACGATCGCGGCGATCATGGGATAGCGTACTTTTCCCGAGGAATAGCACACACGGGAAAAAAGCTCGATCAGCCCGTAAGCAGGTAGCGCAAGCGCGAGTGCGCGCAGACTCATTCCTGTTGCTTGCACAAGTGCAGGGGTATAATTCCCTCTTTCGTAAAGTAAGGAGATGCCGTTTTCCGAAAGGAAAAAAAGAGCTGCGGCGATGGGAAGCATCATGGCGAGGGAGAAGAGAAGTGTTTTTCTCACGGAACGGGCAAAGCCCTCTTTATCCCCGCCTGCAAAAGCTGCGGAAAGCTTGGGAAAAATAAAATTGCAGATGCCGTAAGTGAGTAGTCCTGCCGCGATGGAATACACGGAAAAAGCATTCTCAAAAACGACGATCGCCGCACCTGTTTCGGTGTTTTCTGCGATGGCGGAGCCGTCTATATAAGAAGAAAAGAAATTTGCCGCAAGCGTTCCGATGGGGATCAGCCATGAGCCGAGCATCACGGGCAGAGAACGCATAAGAGAGAGGCGAAGATCGGGGTTTTTGATCTTGGCGGTGGGATGGGGAAGGCGATGCTTTTTTGCGAGCGGGATCGCGAGTGTCAGAAATTGAACGAACCAAGAAAGAAGATAAGCGACGGCAAGCCCGTAGACCGCGCGTGCGGTCGCATTTTGCGCAAAAAAGGCAAGATAGAGAATGACCGTGAGATTGGAGATCGCGCTGACGGAGGCAGGCAAAAGGAAGCTTTCATGGGATTGAAGGATCCCGATGAGCGTGTACGCCGATCCTGCAAAAATGACAGAGGGGAACATGATGCGAAGAAGATTTGTCGCAAGGGCGGAGGTTTCGGCATCAAGGTTTGGCGTGCAGATGTGCAGGAGTGGTCCTGCAAAGATCACGCCAAGCGCCGCTACTCCTGTTAAAATCAAGGTAACGGCAGAAAGGAACGAGGACGAAAATTTCTTTGCCGCGTCCTCACTTTTCAAGAGATTACCCCGATAGATCGGCAAAAAAGAGCCGACGATCGCCGTGGAAAAGAGCATATCAAAAATGGCAAATGGGATTTTTGAGGCGGCAGAAAAAGCGATGCCTGCCATGTCGGCACCGAAAATATTGGCAATGAGGATCTGCCGCACCATGCCGAGTGCCTTGGCAAAAAGCGTGAAAAGGATCATGAGTATGACGGTCCTGCTTGCTTTTTTTGTGTTTTTATCCATGGTTTCTCCTTTCCTCGGTGGTGTGATAAAAAGGGAGCAGTGTCGCGATGCCCTCTTTTTCTGTAAATTTTTTTGTTACTGAACGGGACATCGGGAAACTGCTCCTCGACATAAAGTTTTCTAAAACAGATGCAAAGAACCGCGTGCGGGTTCTTTGGGGGTGGCGGTCTGCCGCGAGATCACGTTTTGCTTATTCTTTTTCGGAAGAAGCGGACGTGATAAGATCGGGGCGTACAGCTTTTGTTTTGGCAAGCGCCATTTCGTTGCGCCATTTTTCGATGTTTGCGTGATGACCGCTGATGAGCACGTCGGGAACTTTTTTGCCGCGGAATTCATAGGGACGTGTATACTGGGGATATTCGAGCAGGCCTTCCTCGGAAAAGCTTTCCTTTTCATAGCATTCTGCGTCGGAAAGCACACCGGGCAAAAGTCTTGCGATCGCGTCCACGATGATGCAGGCAGGAATTTCGCCGCCCGTCAGAACGTAGTCGCCGATGGAAAGCTCTTCGTCCACGATCTCGTCGATAATGCGCTGATCCACGCCTTCGTAGTGACCGCAAAGGAAGATGACGTTATCATAATTTTCCGCGTATTCACGCGCGATTTTTTGGTTGAAGACCCTGCCTTGCGGCGACATATAGACAACGCGTCGGCGCGATGCGGGATTTTTTTCGGGGGACGTGATATCCATAAAGCAATCGTAGATCGGCACGGGGCTCATCAGCATGCCCTTGCCGCCGCCATAGGGCGTGTCGTCCACACGGCGGTGCTTATCTTTGGAATAATCGCGGATATTGTGCGCGTGAACGTCGATGATGCCCGCTTTTCTGGCTCTGCCGATGATGCTTTCGGAAAGCACGGTGTCCACAAGCGCAGGGAAGAGCGTCATAATGTCAAAGCGCATATCAATTTCTCACTTCCTCGGCTTCGGTGAAAAAGCCTTCGATGGGGGTGATGTAAACCGCGTCGTCGGTATCCACACGGCTGATGAAGGCAGGAACCGCAGGCAAAAGCACGGTCTTGCCGCTCTCTGTCTTGACAGCGTAGATATCCTGAACGGTGTTCTGAATGACGTCTTCGATCGTGCCGTAGCAAACGCCGGTATTCGCATCTTTGACGGGAAGACCGATCAGATCGCAAATGAAGAATGCGCCGTCTTCCAGCGGAATATCTTCGCGCTTTGCGAGCAGGATCTTGTTTTTCAGTTTGACGGCATCTTCCACGGTGGTAACGCCCGAAAGCGAGCAGACCGCAAAGCCGCCGTTTATCATCTTGACACCGGAAACGTCAAAGGCGGTGCCGTTTGCAAGATAAAGCTTTTTGATTTTTTTGAGCGTTTCGGGGCTGTCGCACCAAGGGTCGAGCTTGACCGCGCCGCGCACGCCATGCGTATTGATGATCTTGGCGATCTCGAGATATTCTTTCTTTTCCATTTGTGTTAGATCCTTTTTCGTTATCTATTATATTCCCCAAAGATTGGGGGATTTAGTCAATATCACACAAAAAACCCCGTCGGGCGCAAAGCTCGCGGGGTATGTTTGTTTTTTGCAATCAGCTCTTGAATTTGCGCTTTCTTGCTGCTTCAGATTTCTTTTTACGCTTAACACTCGGTTTTTCGTAGTGTTCTCTTTTTTTAACTTCGGCAATTACTCCGGAGCGAGCACACTGTCTCTTAAATCTGCGAAGAGCGCTGTCAAGCGATTCGTTTTCTTTTACTCTAATTTCAGCCATTCATAATCCCTCCCTCCGCATGAAAAAAAGTGCAAAGAGAATAAAATTTCTCGACGATTATTATACACCTACGAGGTGCGCCGTGTCAAGTGTATTTTGAAAATTTATCAAAAAGAATCCAAAATTTTGCAAAAAAGACGGACATTCTTCTTCTTCCATGCATACAATGCAGTAAAAATGCCCAAAGCGCGTTTCCCACAAAAATGAAAAATGGATTTTTGTGGGATTTTGACGTGTTGAATGGGTAACATTACGCTGAAAATATATATTTTTTGGAAAGGGATTTTTCTTATGGAAAGAAGCACAACACGATTTTTTGCCGCTGCCAATACGGAGAATGGATTTTTCAGTCTTTTTGACGAAATTTTTTCTCCGCAAAAGCTTTCCCGTATTTATATATTAAAAGGAGGTCCCGGCACGGGAAAATCTACCTTGATGAAAAGCATCGGGTTTACCGCAGAGGCAGGCGGCTTTTCCGTCGATTATTTTTATTGCTCGTCGGATACGGATTCTTTGGACGGTATTTTGATCCGTGAAAAGGGAATCGCCGTTCTGGACGGGACAGCGCCGCACGTCACGGATCCCGTTTACCCCGGCGCTGTGGAGCAGATCATAAATCTCGGAGAGGCGTTTGACACGGTGGGCTTGGAAGCGGAATCTGAAATTTTGAAGCTGCTTGGGGAAAAGAAGCGAAATGCTTATCGCTTTGCTTACCGATATCTGTGTGCGGCAGGAGCACTTACGCATCAGATCGATGAGGTTAGTGCGGCGATCTTTTTGAGGGAGAAGGCAAGAGGCGCCGCACAGCGGCTCGTGCTTTCTCTTTCTCACGCGCAAAAAGGCGATGTCATGCGTCGCTTTGTGTCTGCCATTGGTACCAAAGGAATGGTTAGGTTGGATACTCTTGAAAAGCGCGCAAAAAAGATCTACGCCGTTACTGACAAATATGGACTGGGGTATACGTTTATGGGCGTGCTTTATGCGGAGCTTTTGCAAAAGGGTGTTGCCATGACAGTTTGTTCCGCACCGCTTGTCCGTTCGCGCATCGAGCGTATCTACATAGAAGGCGAAGACGTTTTGTTCGCGGTTATGACCGATGAAGATGCTACGCGTGCGGATAAGATCATCAACGTTTCCCGTTTTGCCGATAAGGACGGAATTACTTCCCGCCGTGCGGCGCTTCGCTATCTCGGAAAGTGTACGGAAACGCTTTTGGAGGGGGCGCTTGCTTCCTTGAAGGAAGCGGGAGCTTATCATGAAAAAACGGAAGCGGTTTACGGAAAGCATATTGATTTTTCCGTGGTAGACAATGTCAGAAACCGTTTGATCTCGGAAATATTTGTGAATAATACGTAAGAAACATGCATCTCTTTCAAATTTATATTAAAAAAGTGTAAAAAATTTAATTTTGGATTGAAAATATAAGGATTATATGGTATGATATAAAGAGTATGATATCCGCATATTGTGCGGAAAGGAAAAAGAAAGGAAATCAAAATCCGATGAAAATGATAAAAAGAATTGCGTGTGCCGTTTTGCTTGTCATGATGGCGCTTACGATGCTTGCAAGCTGTGAAAAAGCACCCGGCATTTATAATTGGTACGGCGGAAGAATGAACGCTGACTATATTTTGGATATTAAAGTTGACGGTGGCGACGGCGTGAAAACATATCAGGTACCCTTTGAAGAATATCGTGCCGTATTCCTTTATTTTACGGGAATCGTTCCTGCTGTGGTGACCGATGACGAGGGAAACGTTATTTCCATCACCACCGACGCAGAAAAAACAAAGGCGATCAAGGAAATTACTGAAGAAGTTCTCATGGAATATTATACCTTGGTTGCGCTCGGTGAAAAATACGGTGTCGCGATCACAGAAGAAGATAAAGAGCTTTATCGCGCGGATTATCTTGCAAAATTGCAGAATTACGTCAACGATCTCGATGAATCTGAAATAGATTTCAAAGGAACGAAGGAAGAATATGCAGAAGAACTTTATCGCAAATCTCTGGCGCTTGCCGGCTATACGCCCGAATACGTAGAATTTACCTATTACCGTGATCTTTTGGCAAAGCGCATCAAGCTTGCCGTTTCCGAGGATCTCGGTGACTATCTCAACCAGAGCTTTTTCCGCTATAAGCAGGTTATGATCCTTTATACCAAGGGTGACGCGGCAGCAGAAGCCAAGGCGAAAGCGGATATTGCAGAGGTTTGTGCGCGTCTTGCAAACGGTGAAGATATCGAAGTGTTGGCAAAGGAATACGATAACTCCGGTTACAGCACGGAATATTACGTAGATGCGTATGGTAATATCGTCGGTTCCGCAACCAATGAAACGATCAACAACATCACGATGACAGCGATCAAAGCGCTTGCCTTTGGTGAATCCAGTAACGTGATTACGGGTGATGACAGTGATCGTGCCGCATACGTGGCAGTTTTCCAGAGATATGAGATCGAGGAAGAATTTGCTTGCGAAAAGGGCAGAATCTCGAATGTGCTTTTTGAATCTCCTTATGTGGGGGCAAGCACATATTCTCCTTATTACAGCCGATACAATTTGATTGTGGAAAGCTATAAGCAGAATATGGTCTGCACACCTATCAGTGAAAAAGTATATGACCGCATTGCGGTAAACACCTTGTTCTAAAAGAAAGGACTTTGAAAAATGAAAGTATCCTTGGTCATTCCGATCTATAACGAATCTTCTATCATCGAAGAAGCTGTGAAAACCTTTTCTGACTACATGACCGCGACTTTTGAGGACTTTGAACTTATTTTTGTGGACGACGGCTCGAAGGACGGTTGCAAAAACACCGTCCTTGCCGCAGCCGAAAAAGATCCCCGCATCCGTCTTTGCGGTTATGAAGTGAACCGCGGTAAGGGCTGTGCTGTGCGCACGGGTGTGCTGGAAGCCGTGGGTGACCTTATCCTTTTCACGGACTGTGATAACGCGTACGGCACGGACGTGCTTGGCAAAATGGTCGATATTTTTTCGCAGTCCGACGCGGATATTGTCGTTGGTTCCCGCAATCTGTCGAAAGAGGGCTATGAAGGCTATACGTTGCTTCGCAAATTGATGTCTAAAACATACATCAAAGTGATCGCGATTGCGGCAGGCTTTAAGCTTTCTGACTCTCAATGCGGCATCAAAGGTTTTCGCCATGATATCGCAAAGAAGATCTTCCGTAACTGTGAAGTGGATCGCTTTGCTTTTGACCTCGAAGTGCTGATGATTGCAGAAAAGCTTGGTGCGAAGATCTCCGAGATGCCCGTTAAGATCATCAATCACAGAGAATCAACCGTACATATCGTTCGCGATTCCATTAAGATGCTTCGTGACGTTCGCAAAATGAAAAAACGTATTAAAAAACAGGATATCCAATAAAATAAAAGGGACAGCTTCAGCTGTCCCTTTTCAAAAATGAAAAAAACTCTTGACAAACAAGTTTTTTGTGTTATCATATTTAAAAGAAAATAAAATTTGCGGGCGTGGCGGAATGGTAGACGCGCTGGTCTTAGGAACCAGTGGAACTCCGTGCAGGTTCAAGTCCTGTCGCCCGCACCAGTGTGAATGTTCATAAGGACATTCACACTTTTTTATTTTCGTCATGAATATTCGTGCCAAAGAACTCCGAACCTTTTGCCTATAAGCAAAAGGTTCGGAGCTTTTTTTGTTTATTTTCCGTTTTTTACTGAATGGAAGGAGATCGTATGATAGATATCTTTTCCGTTCAGGCTTTCGATGGGTGTCGAATAAGTGTATTCGCCTTGATATCCCCATTTTTTCATGATGGGTTCAAGAATATCGAAGGAAATGTTGACTCCGCGGAAGCAGAGATTTATATAGTAGTTTCCTTCTAATTTCAGATCAATGACCTCTTTTAATACCTTTTCGAGTTCGGTAACGGAATCTATTATATAGTCAAAATCTTTGCCGGAGAGCTTGTCTATTAAATGAACGTCATAATAATTTGAATATTGTGTATTGCTAGGGGTCTGATAAGGATAATTATCCTTAAAATACTGGTTGTCTACAAGGAAATGACGGTATGAATGGGTATCATGCCCACCGCCCTGTGTTTCTTCGTCAAACCAATTATCAGGCCAACCTCGCATCGTGTTGTCAGACTGTGTAGCGCATATCTCGTACCACTTGCCATCGATCACGACAGCATTCCACATATGACCGCCCAGTATGTTGGCATTCAAATCTCCTCGGATGCGATGGACTTCAATGCCTTCGATACCTGCCAAAAGCGAGAACGTTTCTGCATAACCCTCACAAACGACGCGACCTCTTTCGAAAAATCCGACAACGGTTTGTTCCGGTGGATAATAATCTGTTGCTTCTGTGCGATCATAATAATCAACGGCATAAACGGCATTTTGACATACATAATCAAAGATTGCCTTGCATTTTTGCACATCGGTCATGTCTTCTGTGATAATCTGTCTTAAAACATCTTTCGCCTGTTCATAAATGTATTCGGCTTTGCTGTTTTCAAGCGGGAATGT
>JBGVIG010000340.1:0-1419 GCA_045122995.1 Eubacteriales bacterium
AGCATAGCACTGTATTTTATCGCCTGTATATACTATCTCACGCACAAATAAATCAATCACTTTGTTGGTGTGACGTATGGGATAATACACCGTCTGCCCCACCTTCACAGGCGGCACTATCAAGCGCCCTTCTATCTTTGCTTTCACAAGGTCAATCACTTCGTCAATCGGAAGCGATGCAACCGTTGAAATCAACGGGTGATTTTTCATGCTCACAGCGTCGGTGTCTATTACAACAACGCCGTTTGTAAGAAGATGATCAGCGATCACCTCTGCCCAATGCCTTGCACAGCCACCCACGGATTCCATGATCAGTTCCACAAGTCTTTCTTTTACTGACACGTTTCCACCTCCTCAACATAAAACCATGATTGCGGCGGACGGCGCACGAGATGCTTACCGGGTAGCCGAAAGTCCTCCAGCTTGCGCGGCTGTTCATAGATTTTGACCGCCGTGATGTGAAATCCATAGCCATCTTTTCCGCCAAAGTAATCGGAAAGCTCTTTTGTGGTTAGGCATGCCATCTTGGCTATTTTTCTGAAATCCGCAAACGCCGCACCTTTAAAGACACGGTCACAAATAAATTCTCCGATAACCATTCCACTCCCCTCATGTAAATAAACAGATGCACCAAGTTGAGGACGCGCACGCACCTTGCCGAGTGTTTCATAGATATAAATCTTAAACGGTATGTCTATTTCCGGAGCAGTACGACGGACTTCCAACGTCTTCCCACCATTTGCAATCAACGCGCACCACTTCGGTTTGATACTCATGAGGATCCCTTGCATTTGCCTACCTCCTCACACTTTTGTGCGACCGCACCGTAACTCGGGCAATTTATGTAATTTTGCAAATTACAGCAATATTCTTCTTTGTGCTTTTTTAGCTGTGCTTTGCCATCAAAAACAAGATGTGTCGCCATGCCTTTTTTTAATCCCTCGCAGTGGACTTTTTGCCGTTCTTCTTGCCGATAAAAAGGACATACTGCGGATTTCGATACATAATGTTTCATCGCATCAGCTCCTTTCTTGAAAACATAACGTGAATCATTCCCCCTCAAAAAGCGAAGTTTGTCCACCTTTGATCGGTACGAGGACGAACTCCACGCCGTTGTGCGCAAGCTCATAGTCTTCACAGAAAATGCCTTCCGCGCTGTCCTTGATCTTCATAGCCGATGTGATTTTATGCGAGAAGACGGGTTTTCTCACGAGTGTTGTTTGTGTAACACCGCCCTTTTCACGGTAAAGCTCCTCGTATTTCACGATGTCCACGGAAAGACGAATGCCGATATCCGCGCTGTCACAGTTTTTTGTTTCCATATTGGCAAACGTTCTCTGCAGAACCTCGTCGAACTGTTTGCGAAGATTGTCGAAAATCTCGCTGTCAATGCTGAGTTGCTTGATATTTTTATTCATT
>JBGVIG010000341.1:0-5781 GCA_045122995.1 Eubacteriales bacterium
AATGCCGAACGGATAATAGCGTCGGTACGTGTGTCTACGGCACTCGTCGAGTCGTCGAGAATAAGGATCTTCGGCTTTTTAAGAAGCGCACGCGCAATGCAAAGACGCTGCTTCTGACCACCGGAAACATTCGTGCCGCCGCGCTCGATGTAAGTATCATAGCCATTCGGGAATGCAGAAACAAAATCATCTGCGCAAGCAAGCTTACAAATGCGAACGAGCTCTTCGTCAGAGGCGTTCGGATCACCCCAACGCAGATTTTCCTTGATCGTACCGGAGAAAAGAACGTTTTTCTGAAGCACCATGGAAACTTCATTGCGAAGCGTTTCGATGTCATATTCACGCACGTCAACACCGCCGACCTTCACCGCGCCTTCCGTCGCATCGTAAAGACGGGGGATCATCTGCACGAGAGAAGTTTTCGAGCTGCCCGTACCGCCGATGATACCGATGGTTTCCCCTGCACGAATGTGCAAATTGATGTCTTCCAGTGCATTCTTTTCCGCTTTTTCGGAATATTTGAAGCTGACGTTTTCAAAATCAATGTCACCGCTTGCGACTTCCATCACGGGATTTTCGGGATTTTGAATGGTGCTTTCTTCATTCAGGACTTCCACGATACGGCGCGCAGATTCGAGGGACATGATCATCGTCACGAACACCATGGAAAGCATCATGCAGTTGGAAAGGATCTGAATACCGTATGTAAGGAGTGCCGAATAGTTACCGATATCAAATTCCGCGCCGCCTGTGGAAATGATCAGACGGGAAGCAAAAAGACAAACACACACCATGGAGGTGTTGATCGCGATCTGCATGAGCGGATTGTTGAGCGCCAAGATTTTTTCTGCCTTTGTGAAATCACCGGCAAGATCACCGGACGCTTTTTTGAATTTTTTAATTTCAAAATCTTCGCGAACGAAGGATTTCACCACGCGAATGCCCTGAATATTTTCCTGAACAGATTCATTGAGCGTGTCATATTTACGGAATGCACCCTTGAAAATGGGCATAACCTTGCGCGCGATGAGGAAAAGGCCCATACCGAGCACAGGCACGAGCGCCACATAGATGCACGCAAGCGTACCACCCATAATAAACGCCATAACAAGGGAGAAAATGAGCATAAACGGTGCGCGGATCGCGATACGGATCAGCATCATGAACGCCATTTGCACATTGGTAACGTCTGTTGTCAGTCTTGTTACAAGGCTAGATGTGGAAAATTTGTCGATATTCGCAAACGAATAGTCCTGAACCTTATAATAAAGGTCATGACGGAGATTTTTGGCAAAACCGCAGGAAGCCGTCGCGCAAAAATGTCCCGCAAGAACACCGCAAGTCAGCGACATCAGCGCCAAAACAACGAGTGTCACACCGTATCTGGCAATGCTCGACATTTCAAGCACGGCAGCATTTTTCAAATAGTTGACGAGCTCCGCCGTTACAAACGGAATGATACACTCGATGATAACTTCCAACGCGATGAAAAGCGGCGACAAGATCGTCTCTTTCGTGTATCCTTTGATACACTTGGCAAGTCTTTTGATCATAAATGACTTTTACCGCCTCCGAGATCGGAGGTTTTGTTCCTTTCTTTTGTAAATTCAAGATGTCACATCTCGCTATCACGAAGCGGGACTGCCCTCCAGATTGTGGCGGAGCTTTTCCAGCAGACAAGTCAGCGTTTCAACCTCCGCTTCGGAAAGACCGCAAAGCAGTTTTTCTTCAGCAGATTCGATCGCACCCACCATCATCTCATGCACGCGCCACCCTTTTTCCGTGAGTGTCAGCTTTTTCAGTCTGGCATCATAGGGGACAGGTGTACGCACGAGAAAGCCTTTCTCCTCCATGCGAAGAAGAATGCCCGACATCGTGGAGCGCCGCACAGAAAACCATTCTTCCAGATCTCTTTGGAAAACGTCCTCCTCGGTATGAGAAGCAAGATAACCGATGACAAAAGCATTCGTACCCGTTGCCTCGTCCACATATTTCCCGCTCTCCGAGCCGCCCACTTCCCTTCGCAAAAGATTGGAAATGAGTCGGATCTTTCCGCCGACATCGTTTGGCTTCATGTGTTTTCTCTCCTTTCCGCTTTTTCGTGATAATTGTTAGCCACCTAACATTATATAATAATTTAAAATAAATGTCAAGTAAACAACAAGAGTTTCTTGATCAAACGTCTGCTCCTCGCTGATTTTTTCAAAAATTCATCTATTTTCTCACAAAATATATCAAAAATCGCAAAATTGATGTTGCACTCTTTGAAATTTTGCTGTATAATATTTTATTATTGTATTATCTATAAAACTGTCATAAAGAAACGGAGTCTGAAATCAAATGGACAAGTTGAAACAAAATATAGCACAGAGCATTTCAGCGGCAACCGCTGAGATCTGGGGCGAAAACTTGCGTGTGGCCGCAGGAGATATTTTTGCCGCCCTCGAATATCCGCCCGACAGCAGCATGGGCGACCTTGCGTTCCCTTGCTTCAAGCTCAGCCGCACACTTCGCGCGGGGCCTCCCGTCATCGCGGCAAAGCTCCATGAAAAGCTCGCAGGTGCGCTTCCCGCAGGCGTCAGTGAGATCCGCATCGTCGGCGGTTATCTCAATCTCTTCTTTGACGATGCATACCTCGCAAACACCATCGTTCGTGAGATCTCCGAAAAAGGTGCCGCTTTCGGCGCACACGATTTCGGTAAAGGCAAGACCGTCGTTCTCGACTATTCTTCCCCTAACGTAGCAAAACCCTTCCACATCGGCCACCTCGGCACCACCGTTATTGGTCATTCCTTGAAGCTTCTCCACGAATACGCAGGTTATGATTGCGTCGGCATCAACCATCTCGGCGACTGGGGCACACAGTTTGGTAAGCTCATCGTGGCATACCACAAATGGGGCAACAAAGAAGCCATCGAAAAAGGCGGCGTTGACGAGCTTGTCAACCTTTACGTTCGCATCAACAATGAAATCAAAGCGGAAGAAGAACAGGGACTTACAACGCTCGCAGATGCTTCCCGCGCAGAATTCAAAAAGCTTGAGCTTCACGATGAAGAAAATCTCGCTCTTTGGAGATGGTTCATCGACATCAGCCTTGCGGAATACGAAAAAACATATAAACAGCTCGGCATCACCTTCGACAGCTACAACGGCGAAGCCTTTTATACCGATAAGATGCCTGAGCAGGTACAGCTCCTCAAGGATAAAAATCTCATGAAGATCGACGCAGGTGCTTCCATCGTTGACCTTTCTGATTATAATATGCCTCCCTGCCTCATTCTCAAGTCGGACGGCTCCACTCTCTACCCCACCCGTGACATTGCAGCTGCTGTTTACAGAAAACGCACTTACGATTTTGATAAATGTATCTACGTTACCTCCGCAGGTCAGTCTTTGCATTTCGCACAGTGGTTCAAGGTTGTAGAACTCATGGGCTACGATTTTGCGGACAAGCTTTATCACGTTCCTTACGGCACTGTCAGCATCGGCGGCGAAAAGCTTGCGACAAGAACAGGCAACGTGATTCTTCTTCGTGATCTCTTCGCAACCGCGATCGACAAATGCCGCACCATCATCGAAGAAAAGAATCCGGGTATTGAAAACAAAGAAGAGACCGCAGAAGCTGTCGGCGTTGGCGCTGTTATCTTCTATTATCTCTACGGCAACCGCGTAAGAGATATCAACTTTGTGATGGAAGATGCGCTCGACTTCAACGGCAACACCGGTCCTTACGCGCAGTACACCTATGCAAGAACCAACAGTATCCTCGAAAAAGCAGGCGACTTCACCCCTTGCACCGACGTGACTACGCTTACCGCAACGGAAAAAGAGCTGATCAAAACACTTTCCCTCTTCCCGAACAAAACCAAAGATGCCATCGACGAAATGGAGCCTTCCATCATCACAAGATACGCCATCGACGTATGCAACGCGTTCAACCGCTTCTATCAGGAATGCAAGATCGTTACTTGTGAAGATGAAAAGACACGTGCATTCCGCTTGACACTTACCAAAAGCGTACACGATATCCTCGGAAAAGCACTTGAGCTCGTTTGCATCAAACACCCTGATAAAATTTAATGTTTCAATAAAATATAAAGGAGTTTTTCATCATGTCCGGACATAGCAAATGGAAAAATATTATGCACAAAAAAGAAAAGACTGACGCACAGAAAGCGAAAGTCTTCACAAAGATCGGTAAAGAGATCGCGATCGCTGTTAAAGAAGGCGGCTCTGATCCCAACTCCAACGCAAAGCTTCGCGATTTGATCCAGAAAGCAAAATCCAATAACGTTCCCAACGACAACATCGAACGTATCATCAAAAAAGCTTCCGGTGCAGATGCCGTTGCTTACGAAGAAATCACCTATGAAGGCTACGGTCCTTCCGGTGTTGCCGTTATCGTAGAAGCTGCGACCGACAATCGCAACCGTACCGCAGGTGACGTTCGTCACTATTTCGATAAATTTGGCGGCAACCTCGGCCAGGTAGGCTGTGTTGGCTTCCTTTTCGAGAAAAAAGGTGTGATCGCCGTTTCCGCTCTCGATGAATGGGGCGATCGTGTTGTTGACGGCGACAAACTCATGGAAGAAGCACTCGAAGCAGGTGCTGCTGACTTCGTGGAAGAAGAAGACGTATTTGAAATCTACACCGAACCGGACGATCTCTCTGTTGTGGCGGACGAGCTCACCGCAAAGGGCTATACTTTCCTTTCCTCCGAAATCGAAAAAGTTCCCTCCACTTACGTCACCCTCGAAAATGAGGACGACATCAAGCACATGAATCTCCTCCTCGAAAACCTCGAAGAAAACGAAGACATCGTAAACGTTTGGCACAACTGGGACGAAGCATAAGTTCCGGGCATATAACAAGTAGCGAGTCTATCATATAGATAATTTTATTTTCAGAAAGGTAAAAACCATTATGATTCATAATCCCAAGTACTCTCTCGGCTTTTGCAGCATGTTCCGTGAATATGATATTCGCGGCGAAGTTTCCGAGGACCAGCTCAACCCCAAAAGCGTGCATAAGATTGTAAAAGCTTACGCACAGTATCTCCAGAGAAGAAATATCACTCGCGCCGTTGTCGGTTATGACAGCCGTGAATGCTCTCCCTCTTTCGCAGAAGCTGCGATCAAAGCACTTCGTGAAGAAGGCGTTGACGTATTCTTCATCGGTCTTGCGCTTTCTCCTCTTACCTACTTCGCACAGTATCACCTCGAATGTGAAGGCGCTGTTATGATCACCGCGAGCCACAACCCCAATGGTTGGTCCGGCTTCAAATTTGCAAACGGCTATTCCAAAACACTTGAACCCAACGACATCATCGAAGTGGCAGCACTTCTCGATATCGAATCCGGTAACAAAAAAATGGGTGCTTACAAGGAAGTTGACGTTCGTGATGCTTACATCGAAGCGATCGTTTCCCGCATCAAAATGGGTCCGAAGAAAATCCGTGTTGCGCTTGACGCAGCAAACGGCGGTGCAGGTCTTTTCATTTATGAAGTATTCCAGCGCCTCGGTTGCATGACCTTCCAGCTCAACTGCGATCCTGACACCTCTTTCCCCCACTACTTCCCCAACCCCTCCGAGCTTACAGGCAGACAGCGTCTTCGTGAGATGATCTGTCACCCCTATATCCACGCAGACATCGGTCTTTCCTTTGACGGCGACGGCGACCGCATCGGCGTTATCGACGAAAAAGGCAAAGACGTTTGGAGTGATATCGTTCTTGCGCTTCTCGCAAAGCAGCTTCTCGAAAAGAAACCCGGTTCCACCGTT
>JBGVIG010000342.1:0-3644 GCA_045122995.1 Eubacteriales bacterium
GCAAAGCCGCCTTGACAGAACAGATCCGCGCCACCTCGGCAGAGCTTGCATCGCTTTCCGAAGATAGAATCGAAATCAAAGGGAAACTCATGTTTGAGCTGCAAGGTGTGAAGCGTGCGCTTGCCGATCAAAGAGAGATCCTCAGCCGTGAATCGCTTCTCGATTACACCAAGACACGTGTGGAAACGCTGAAAGCGGAAGCACAAACCGCCGCCGCGGCGCTGGATAAAATCGAGCAGATGCTTTATCTCATTGATGAATATGCGAGATACAAAACAAGATTCGTCGAGGAGAGCGTGAACGGTAAATTCCGCTTGGCAAATTTCCGTCTTTTCCGCGAGCAGGCAAACGGCGGTGTGGAAGATCGTTGTGACGTCACTTATCTCGGTGTGCCGTATACGGGCGTGAACAACGGCGCGAAGATCAATCTCGGTATTGACATCATCAACACGCTTTCTGAAGCGTATGGCGTTTCTGTGCCGCTCTTTGTGGACAATGCGGAGAGTGTGACAAAGATCGAGGATTCAGCAGGGCAGATTATTCGCCTTGCGGTGAGTGAATTTGACAAAGAATTGAGGGTTACATATGAAAATTAAGGATCGTGCAAAGCCGAAAGTGCCGCCCGTGGAACCGGGTGTATATATCGCTGTTTGCGTAGGTGTCATCGACCTTGGCGAGCAGTATTCGGAGAAATTCAAAAATTATCAAAACAAAGTAAAATTCGTTTGGGAGCTTTCGGGCGAAACGGTGGAGATCGACGGGGAAATGAAACCCCGTCAGCTCTCTAAAGAATTTACGATCTCTGCCAACAAAAAAGGAAGTTTGCGGCCATTCATTTCCTCGTGGAACGGCAAACAGTACGGTGATGAGGAATTCGGGGAGCTTGACCTTTTCGATCAGATCGGCAAGCCTTGTCAATTGCAGGTCGTATTGAACGAAACGGGCGAATATGCCAACGTGGAAAACCTCATGCCGCTTCCCAAAGGCATGACCGCGCCGAAACCGATTTCGGAGTTTATCACGTGGGACATGGAAAAATGGGACGATCAGATATTTGAAAAGCTCCCCGAATGGACGCAGGAACAGATCAAAAAATCCACACAATATCAAAAAGAACACCCACCCGAAACGGAGATCAAGGTGGAAACACCTGCCGCCGAGGGGGTGTGTCCGATATGAAATTTCAATCTTTGGCGTCCTCCTCCCATGGAAACGCCTATATCATAGACGATGGAAAATCTCACATTCTTCTTGAATGTGGGATTCCCTATAAGAATTTGCAAAAAATGACAGGGTTTACGCTTACGAAGTTTGCAGCTTGTCTTGTGAGTCACGAGCATAAAGATCACGCAAAATGTGCCGCTGAGCTGCTGAAAAACGGCATGGACGTTTACATGAGCGAAGGGACGGCGCAGGCGCTCGGCTTGGAATCTGCCGCCTCTATGGAAGCAGGAGTGCAATTCAACGTGGGAAGCTTCGATATCGTGCCGTTCGCCACGTTTCACGATGCGGCAGAACCGCTTGGTTTTCTTATCAAGAGCCGTGCGGACGGGGACGTGCTCGCCTTTGCGACCGATACGGTGAATTTGCGGTATCGTTTCCCCGATATGAATATACTCGCCATCGAGGCGAACTATGATAAAAACATTCTGGAACGCTGTGAAAAATTGCCCGACAAGGTGCGCCATCGTATCACAAATTCTCACATGGAGATCGGAACACTTTGCGATTATCTCGCAGGACTTGATCTCTCCTCTTGCCGGGAGATTTATCTTTTGCACCTCTCCGACGCGACGTCGCACGAGAGGGATTTCCTTGACAAGGTGCGTGGGATCGTGCCGCCGCAGATCACGGTTCGGGCGTGCGGAAAGTGAGGTGAGGGCATGGCAGAGAAAAGAATGTTTTCAAAAACCATTGTCGACGGCGATGACTTTCTTGACCTGCCGCCGATGGCTCAACTGCTTTATTTTCACCTCGGAATGCGCGCAGATGATGACGGCTTTGTCAATAATCAGCGTCGTATTCAAAGCATGGTTGGCGCTTCCGCAAGTGATATGAACGCATTAAAAAGTGGGGAATATATCCTCACTTTTGACAGCGGAATCATCGTTATTAGGCATTGGAGAACGAATAATTTGATCCGCTCCGACCGCTATAAACCAACGGTTTATGTGAAAGAACGAGAACTTTTAGCGCTTGAAAAAGACGGTTCATACACTTTCAAATCTGATGATACACTTCCCACAGACGGTGGAAAACATTGTGGAAAACCACGAGGGAATCATGTGGAAAACATTGTGGAAAACCATGGTATACCAAATGACAACCAACGGTATACCCAGAGTAGTAGAGAGGAGAATAGGTTAATTAGTATAGGAGAGCGTAGTAGCAATATGGTATACCAAGACGGTATACCAAAAAACGGCGGCGTTTGCTACATAGCGGAAAACCAACAAAAAATCCTTGTGGAAAAACTCGGATACGAAACGTATCAGCTATACTACAAAAAACTGACGGACTTTATTATCCGTAACAATGCTCATGTAAAGAGTCCTTTTGATACGATCCTTAAATGGTATCAAGAAGACATTGACAAGGGCTTTATTAAACCCGAATCAAAACCAAAGATTGGATTTGACCTGGACAAATTTTTTAATGCGGCACTTTTGAAAGGAGAGGACGAATCGTGAACGGTGAACGTTACGCCGTTTGCATCGGCTGCAGGGAAGAATGGAACGTTTCCGTTTATGCAAAGATCGGAAATGATGGATATATCTGTTCGAAATGTGAAGCTTTGATCAATCGGGGGATTCCTCTCGTGGTGGTGCAAGCGAGAGCCAAAAACAAGAACAAAAAACAAAGGAGAATCTATGGCAAGTTTTAATAAAGTCATTCTCATCGGGCATCTGACCGCGGATCCCGAACTCAAGCAAACACAAAGCGGTGTTTCGGTGTGTTCTTTCTCGATCGGCGTGAGCCGTAAATACAGCAAGGACGGACAGCAGACAACGGATTTTGTAAACATCGTAGCATGGAGAACCACGGCAGAATTTATCGCAAGATATTTCCGAAAAGGAAACGCGATTTGTATTTGTGGACAGCTTCAAACGAGAAGTTATACTGACCATACAGGCGTGAAACGCTATGTCACCGAGGTCATGGCAGAGGAAGCAAGCTTCGTGGAGCGCAAAAGCGACACCGCAAGAAATGACGATCTGGTGCCGCCTGCGCCGCGCTTTGAAGAAATCAGCGGCGATGACGATCTGCCGTTCTGAGGAGAAAGGAAAAGGAAATAAGGACAAATGAAATACAGACAAGCGAAACTGATAGATGATATTTATGTGGACAGCTTCGCTGGCGGAGGTGGCGCTTCGACCGGCATTGAGCTTGCAACGGGACACCCTGTGGATATCGCTATCAATCATGACGAAAGCGCGATCATGATGCATAAAAGAAACCACCCGTTCACGGAGCATTACCGTGAAGATGTATGGGGTGTTGATCCGGTGAAAGCAACCAGAGGGCGGCATGTTCGTCTTGCGTGGTTTTCACCCGATTGCAAACATTTTTCAAGGGCAAAAGGCGCAGCGCTCGTGGATAAAAAGATTCGTGGACTTGCATGGATCGTCCTCAAATGGGCAGGC
>JBGVIG010000343.1:0-3823 GCA_045122995.1 Eubacteriales bacterium
TGCTACTTCTTTTTTAACAAATTTGCATTTGATAGGAAGCTTGTGAGATGCGAGACGCATAGCTTCTCTTGCAACATCTTCAGCAACGCCGTCCATTTCAAACATTACTCTACCGGGTTTAACAACCGCTACCCAGTATTCGGGAGAACCCTTACCGGAACCCATTCGAGTTTCAGCAGGTTTTTCAGTGATCGGTTTGTCCGGGAAAATCTTGATCCATACCTGACCGCCACGTTTGATGTAACGAGTCATAGCGATACGAGCAGCTTCGATCTGATTGCTTGTGATCCAAGCGGGTTCAGTAGCTACGAGACCGTAGGTACCGTAGGTTACTGTGTTGCCTCTGGATGCAGTACCTTTGAGGCGGCCGCGCTGAACGCGTCTGTATTTAACTCTCTTTGGCAATAACATTTCTTCTGCCTCCTTCTCTGGACTGTCTCGGAGCACCGTTTCTACCGTTACCACCGTTGTTTCTATTGTTAGGGCGACGATCACCACGTCTGTCGTTTCTTCTGTCGCGTCTTTCTGCAGGAACTTCCTGAACAGCAGCACCAGCTCTGCCGGAAAGGACTTCACCTCTGTAAATCCAAACCTTTACGCCGATCTTACCGTAAGTTGTGTTTGCTTCCCAGAAACCGTATTCGATATCGGCTCTGATGGTCTGAAGCGGAATAGTACCTTCGTGGTAGTGTTCGCTTCTTGCGATTTCAGCACCGCCAAGACGACCGGAAAGAGTGATTTTGATACCCTTTGCACCGAGACGCATGGTTCTGCCGATAGCCTGCTTCATCGCACGGCGGAACGCAACTCTTTTTTCGAGCTGTTCTGCAATGGATTCAGCAACGAGCTGTGCGTTCATGTCAGGGCTCTTAACCTCAGTAACATTTACGCTGACAGACTTGCCTGTCATTTTCTCAAGAGAAACGCGGAGCTTTTCGATTTCAGCGCCGCCGCGACCGATAACAACACCGGGTTTCGCGCAGTGAATTGTAACTTTAATACCTGCGTTGCTGCGTTCGATTTCGATCTTCGGAACGCCTGCAGATTTCAAGGTTTCTTTGAGATATTTTCTGATTTTATAGTCGGATACGAGAGTGTCGCCGAAATCTTTGTCATTCGCGAACCATCTCGAGTCCCAATCTTTGATAACGCCGACACGGAGACCGTGCGGATTAACTTTCTGACCCATTATCTATACCTCCTCAAGCTCTTTCCTTAAGAGCGATCGTAACATGGCTTGTTCTCTTAAGGATTCTGTCCGCGCTACCTTTTGCACGAGGCATGATTCTCTTGAGAGTCGGGCCGGGGCAAACGAAGCATTCGGAAACGTAAAGTTTGCTTACGTCCATGCTATAGTTGTGTTCTGCATTTGCAATTGCACTCTTCAACAATTTGATGAGGTATTCACTCGCAGATTTAGGAGTGTTTTTAAGAATTGCCATTGCTGTTCCCGCATCCTTACCTCTGATGAGGTCAAGCACGATCTGTACTTTGCGCGGGGATATTCTGGCATATTTGAGATATGCTCTAGATTCCATTTAATTTTGCCTCCCTTCGCTTTGGTGCGAGATTATTTACCGTTGTTAGATGTTTTGGAACCGGCGTGACCTTTGAAAGTTCTGGTGGGAGCAAACTCACCGAGTCTGTGACCAACCATGTCTTCAGTTACATATACCGGAACGTGTTTTCTGCCGTCGTGAACCGCAATTGTGTGACCGACAAATTCGGGGAAAATTACGGAAGCGCGAGACCAAGTTTTCAATACCTTTTTCTCACCCTTTTCGTTCATAGCGCAAACTCTGCTAAAGAGTTTTTCTTCGACGAAAGGTCCTTTTTTAAGGCTTCTGCTCATTTTATTGCCTCCTCCTTATTTGCCGTTTCTGTGTTTTACGATGAATTTCTCGGTCTTAGACTTGGTGTTTCTTGTCTTGTAACCGTTGGTGGGTTTACCCCAAGGAGTTACAGGAGAAGGACGACCGATCGGAGAACGACCTTCACCACCACCATGAGGGTGATCGCAGGGGTTCATTACGGAACCGCGAACGGAAGGACGAATACCGCGATGGCGAGTTTTACCTGCCTTACCAACTTTAACATTTTCATGTTCAATGTTGGAAACCTGGCCGATAGTTGCTCTGCAATCAAGTCTGATAAGACGAACTTCACCGGAAGGAAGTCTTACCTGAGCCATGCCGTTTTCTTTCGCCATAAGCTGAGCGGAAGAACCAGCGGAACGAACGAGCTGACCGCCTTTGCCGGGGTAAAGCTCGATATTGTAGATCATTGTACCAACGGGAATGTTGGAAATGGGAAGTGTGTTACCGGGTTTGATGTCTGCATCTGCACCAGAGTAAACTTTGTCACCGTCTGTAAGGCCTACAGGAGCGATGATGTACTTCTTTGTGCCATCTTCGTACTGAAGAAGAGCGATATAAGCAGTTCTGTTAGGATCGTATTCGATACCGATTACAGTAGCAGCTTCGTTGCTGTAAGCACGTTTGAAGTCAATAATTCTGTATTTCTGTTTGTTACCGCCGCCATGATGACGAACAGTGATTTTACCGTAGCTGTTTCTACCGGAGTGTTTTTTCTTTACGGTAAGAAGACTCTTTTCGGGGGAGAACTTCGTGATTTCCGCGAAGTCCGGCACAGACATATTACGTCTGGCAGGAGTCGTAGGTTTATACTTGATAGTAGCCATTCTCTTTACTCCTCCTTATCAAATCATGCCATCGAAGAATTCGATAGATTTGGAATCAGCAGTGAGAGTAACGATCGCTTTTTTCCAAGCTTTCTTGTAACCTGCGTGAACGCCCATTCTCTTCGGTTTTTTCTTCATGTTGATTGTATTTACATCAGCAACCTTAACGCCGAATACTTCTTCAACTGCGTGAGCGATTTCGGGTTTTGTTGCGTCCTTCATTACTTCGAAGGTGTATCTCTTATCTTTTGTAGCCTCAAGGCTCTGTTCAGTGATAAGGGGTCTTACGATAATATCGTGAGCAAACTTCATTATGCGTATACCTCCTCGATTTTTTTAGCGGCAGCCTCAACAACAACGAGCTTGTCGCAGTTGAGAATGTCGTATACATTGAGAGTGTTAACGTAAGCAACTTTAACACCTGCAATGTTTGCAAGGCTCTTTACAACCATTTCGTCTTTTTCAGCGAGAACTACGAGAGCTTTGCCGGTAGCGCCGAGTGCTTTGAGCATGGAAACCATTACTTTGGTTTTGTACTCGGTAGCTGTGATTGCGTTTACGATTACGAGAGATTCGTCGAGAACTTTGCTGGAGAGCGCACTCTTCATAGCAAGTCTTTTAACCTTTTTATTAAGGTCGGTGCGGTAGGAACGGGGCTTCGGGCCGAGAGCTACACCACCGTGTGTCCACTGGGGAGAACGTGTGGAACCCTGTCTTGCTCTACCTGTACCCTTCTGTCTCCAGGGCTTTCTGCCGCCACCGGATACTTCTGTTCTTGTAAGGGTAGACTGTGTACCCTGTCTCTGATTGAGAAGGTACGCTCTAACGGCTGCGTGAAGAACTGCTGCGTTAACGGTAACGGCGAAAACGGAATCAGCAAGTTCGATTGTGCCAACCTGAGCGCCTGTCATATCCAAAACTTTGATATTAGCCATTGTTTACTTCCTCCTTCTCAAGCTTTTACCGTGTTGCGAACGAACACGATGCCGCCTTTAGCACCGGGAACGGCACCTTTAACAGCGATAAGATTTTTTTCTGCATCTACGCGAACTACATCGAGGTTAAGAACCGTGGATGTTTCGTGGCCGTACTGGCCGGGCATTTTTTTGTTTTTGTAGATTC
>JBGVIG010000344.1:0-3609 GCA_045122995.1 Eubacteriales bacterium
GATTTTTGCCTCGTAAACGCACGGACGACGAGCCCGGTCTTGAATTTGTTTTTCGTAAAAACGGACGATATGAATGTGGTTGGTGCGGGCAAAATATTTCCAACGCATGGCTTCTTCTTTATGCGGCACTGCGAAAAGAGGGGTACACTGTTGATACAGATGAGATACTTGCGCCATTTGATCTGAGCTTTGCTTTGCGAGGAAAACTAGATCCTTCTTCTGAAGACTATCAGAATGCGATTGCAATCTTGGACACTTGGAAAAAACATCGTTTGGAGAGCGGACTGGTCCCTGTGCTGCTCGATGGCGTTTTCAATGGAAAAGACGATTTGACGCTTGACCTTTGTAACCTTGGTTGGCTTGCCTACCAATATATTAACTGTTATGTTTTGCTGAAAAATTGCGGCATGGAAAGATATGATTATCTCGATACCGCGCGCGGCGTTTTGGACGCGGTTTTGCGTTATCCTGCACTTGGAAACGGCTTTCCGCAGACGGTGGATCAAAATGGTGAGATTCTTTGTGCGCGGGGCATGGCAGGGGCGATGATGACGGTAGCTGCTTTGCAAATGTATCGTGCAACAAACGAAAAAAAATATCTCACAGCAGGGAAACTTTCCTTTGATTTTTATTATGAGAATTATCTTTGCCAAAATGCAGCAGCAGGCGGCGCGCTGGATACATATTGCATCGATAAAGAGAGTGCCGGCCCCGTCCTTCGTTCAGCGCTGATGCTCGCAAAGATAACGGGTGATACCGTATATTTCAGAAAAGCTGAAAATATAGCCTGCTATTTGCAAACGTGGATGTTCTATTACGATATTCCGTTTCCTGCGGACACAGATGCGGGGAAAACGGGATTTACAACGCTTGGTGCTACAGCGGTTTCCGCGCAGCATCATCATCTTGATTGCTGGGCAAGCTATTATATTCCTGACCTGCGCTATTTGTCCGCAGTGACAAAAGATCCACTTTGGCATCGCGCTTCGCTTTATTTGCGAGAATATACGTTTCAAGGGATCAGCGACGGAAAAACGGAAATGCACGGTCTTCTTCGTCCCGCGGGCGCGCAGAACGAGGCGATCTTCCAAAGCAACTGGAGCTTTGACGGAAAAAATGCCAAAGGGCAGTTTAACGATTGGCTTGTTTCTTGGGTAAATGCGTTTCGTTTGATGGATCTTGTTCACGAAGAAATCTGCAGGAAGCAACGGGAAAATCCTATTTCCGTAAACGAAGTTTTTTCGTGATTTTCGGAAAAAACTTGGATTTTTTCTCAAATTTATGATATAATGATGATGCAAAGAATTTTGCCACGGGAGTGAATATCGGCGTGATTTCGGCGGCAGCCGTGCGGTCACAACTTATCGCTTGAGCACATCTCTCTGTAATACTTGGTCCTGCTGTTTCTGCCGGAACAAGCGAGATCGCAAGGAGGCGTCCAAATGAAGCGTGTAAGATCGGCGTGCATTTTTCAAACGTTGGTTTTTTCTCAAAAGCCCGAAATGGGGTATTCCAGAGAACGAGCGCTAATGCTCAACCGTGAAGAGGCTGAAAATTATAAAACCGCACTGGAAAACGCCAAAACAAGATACAAGATCACAAGTGAAAACGAAGATCCCGATGGCTCGATCATTATCCGCGTCTGCAAGCAATATAGCGACACGGCTGATGTTGACGAATATTTTAATGCATAAGAAAAAAGCTCTGATCCAAATGATCAGAGCTTTTCTTTATAGTTTTTCCAAGGGGTATTCACAAGACCGATTTCTTTGAAATCCTCGAAATGATGACGAATGATATAGTCGATATAAGAGAGGAGCATTTTTGCCGTCAAAGCATAGCCGCAAGCATTGAGATGTCCGTTCAGATAGAATTTTTCTTTGAAATCCTCATCATAAACAGGTCCGTAACGCTTAAGATCAAGCACGTAGGCGTTCGAAAAATATTCTGCAAATTCATACATCAATTTTGCGTGCGCGTCTTTGAGAATTTGAATTTCAGCGCGATTATTTTCTTCTGGCATCGTCATGAAGAAAAATTTCGCGTCAGGACTGATCTCTTTGAGTTTTTGCACGATCATGGCATAATGACCTGCAAAGGTGGGTTTATTTTTTCGGTAATCTTCTTTGCAGATATCGTGAAGAGAACCGATTTCTTCGTGATTGTTGAGAAGATCGTTGACGCCGAGAGCAATGATATACGCTTTGCATTTCTTTTCAGGATTCCAGAAATCTTTTTCATCAGCAAAGGTTTCCATGTATTGTCTGGCACTCATGCCGCCGCGCGAAAAATTGTATACCGTGATTCCTGCCGAGCGCGCCATAAATTGTCCCCAAGAATAATCAAAAAGGTCATAATAATGATGCTTTCCTTCTTGATCCAAGGTTTCAAATTCCCCGGAGGAAAGGCTGTCGCCGACACAGCCGACGGTGCGCAGAATTCCACAGAAACCGCCGTCTTCGATCAAGTGATCAAGCGGTTTTTCGTTTGGATCCGCTAAATTTTGAATATAAGTTTTGATATCCATTTTGTCGCTCCATCATACGTTTTGATAATATTATAAATTGACAAAGCAATAAGGTCAAGCTTTTTTACAAAAAAACATCGGTTCTTCGGTTTACTTTTTCCGTTTTTCTTGATTTCGTTTATGCAATGTGATATAATTAAACATAATGAATTCATTTTTGATATGGTAATGGGAGGATTTAATTATGGGTGTGCGTGTTCGCAGACGTTCGGGCTATGAAGTTGACATGATCCACGGTCCGCTCTTGATAAAAATCATTCGATTTGCGGTTCTTTTAATGGTAAGCAATATGCTTCAGCTTCTCTATAATGCGGCGGATCTTATTATTGTCGGTCAGTTTTCGGGAAGTGAAACGGCAGTTGCTGCTGTTGGTGCGACAGGCTCGCTCTGTAATTTGATCGTTAACTTTTTCATCGGTCTTTCCGTCGGTGTCAGCGTGCTTGTGGCGCGTGGCTACGGAACGGGGAACCGCAAAAGTGTTGAAGAAGTTGTACATACCTCTTTGACTGTGGCGTTGATCTCCGGTTTGATCGTGCTTTGTATCGGTGTCTTTTTTTCGTCCACGTTTTTGCGTTGGATGGATACCTCGGAAGCTGTTATTGACCAAGCCTCCTTGTATTTGAAAATATACTTTATCGGTGCGCCTGTGAATCTTCTTTATAACTTTGGCGCTTCGATCCTTCGTGCAACGGGGGATACCAAAAGACCGCTGTATTTCCTTGCAATTTCCGGTCTTGCCAATGTGATTTTGAACTTTGTTTTCGTTTATTATTTCAATATGGACGTCGCTGGCGTTGCGATTGCAACCGTCACCTCGCAAGCAATTTCTGCATTGTTCGTTATGCTTTGTTTGATGAAACAGGAAGGTATGTGCCGTTTTTATATTCGCAAAATGCGTGTGAACCGAGAAGTGCTTGGTCAGCTTATTCGCATTGGTCTTCCCGCGAGCATTCAGTCCAGCCTTTTCAGCATTGCCAACGTTATGATCCAGTCCTCCATCAACTCTTTTGATACTGCCTATGCGGCACTTGGTAGAGCACCGCACATGAGCGGCGCTTCGGCGGCAGGTAACCTTGAGGGCT
>JBGVIG010000345.1:0-12245 GCA_045122995.1 Eubacteriales bacterium
GAACGTGTGATCGCTTCCGAGATCATTCGTGAAAAGCTTCTCAACGCACTCGGCAATGAAATTCCTCACGGCACTGCCGTTGTGATCGAAAGTTTCAAGGAAAAGAAAGATCTCATCTCCATTCGTGCAGAGATCTTCTGCGAAAAAACTTCGCACAAGCCGATCATCATCGGTAAACACGGCGATATGCTCAAAAAGATCGGTTCTTTCGCGCGTGAAGACATGGAACGCTTCTTCGGCACAAAAGTATTCCTTGATCTTTGGGTGAAAATCAAAGAAAACTGGCGCGAAAGCACCGCAACCATCGCAAACTTCGGCTTCAAAGAAGAATAACCTACTTTCTTCTTTGCGAAAAGATGAAAGTAGACAAAGAAGAAACGAATCGTTTCCCTTTGAATTCATTTTGTAAAAATGAAAACATCAATTTTCCTCTTTTTTGAAAGAGAAAAGTTACAAAAGAAAGGAAAACGCCTGTTATGGTGGAAAATATTTCGGGCGTGATCCTCAGAGAAACGCCCATTGGAGAATCTGATAAAATGATGACCGTACTCACAGCAAAGTACGGTCGCATTTCTGTATATGCAAGAGGAGCAAAGCGCTTGAAAAGTCCGCTTTTTTCTGCCGCACAGCTCTTTTCGTATTCAGAAATGACCGTTTCCAAAACAAACAGCGCTTATAATCTGCGCACAGCAGATCTGATCGAAAGCTTTTATCATATCCGTGATACGCTGGAGGGTGCGGCGCTTGCAGGATATATCGCAGACGTTGCCGCGGATATTGCCGTGGAAGGCGCTGATGAAACGGCACTCACGCGCCTTGTGCTGAACTGCTTTCATGCGATCGCTACAGGAAAAAAGCCTCTCGACCAGATCAAAGCTGTTTTTGAACTGCGTGCGGCGGCAGAAGCAGGCTTCATGCCCAATCTCGTCGCTTGTGAAGACTGCGGTGAAAGTGAGCTGGAAACGTATTATTTTGACATTGCAAGCGGTATTTTCCGTTGCGAACGCTGTTTCAGAGAAGCTTCCAAACATTTGGAATACTTAGCAACCCTGCAAAATGAAAACGAAAGCATCTATCCCTCAGGACAACTCATCGCCCTGCTCTCTCCCTCTGTATTTGTGGCAATGCGTTATGCACTTTACGCAAAGATCGAGCGTATTTTTGCTTTTGAGCTGAAAGATGAAGCACTTTCGGATTTTGCTTCCGTTTGCGAAAAATATCTCTTATGTCATCTCGAACGAAATTTTGCCACATTGGATTTTTATAAAACCGTACAAACACCTACAAAAAAGAAAAAGGAGTCCCCATGACCCCCACCCAGCTCGTATTGTTATGTATCGCCCTTCTCCTGATTTTAGCGGCTTTTTTTGCTCTGCGTGCGCCTCTCACGCACGTTTTCTATGGAATCCAATCCGAAAAAGTGAAAAAGAAAACGAAATTTATGCTGATCACGGATCTTCACAGCACACGTTATGGCAAAAACGGAGAAAAGCTCCTCGCCGTGATCCGTCGTGAAGCCCCCGACGCACTTCTTTTCGCAGGAGATATCGTCGATGATAGAAAACCCAGAACGGAAGTATATGCCACATTACGCACAATGGCAAAAGAATTTCCTTGTTTTTATGCCACAGGAAATCATGAATACTATAAAAATGATGCTGATGTGATCAAAAATGATCTGACCGCACTTGGTTTTCACGTTCTTGCGGGACATGGTGAGATTTTCACCGCACATGGAGAAAATTTTTTCATCGCAGGCGTGGACGATCCTCAGCGCTACAATAAAACCGACAATCATCACGACCGCACGATCGACGAAAAATGGGAAAAACAGCTTGCCAAGTGCAAAAAAGCACGTCCCGATGGCGTATTTTCCATTTTGCTTTCGCATCGTCCCGAGCTTGTTCCTTATTATAAAGAAAGTGACTTTGATCTCGTGCTTTCGGGACACGCACACGGCGGACAATTTCGCCTGCCTTTTCTGATGAATGGCTTTTATGCACCCCATCAAGGTCTTTTTCCGAAATTCGCAGGAGGCATCTATTCTCTTTCCGAAGAAAAAAAGCTCATCGTCAGCCGCGGTCTTTGTAAAAATTATTTGCCCAGAATCTTCAATCCCCCGGAGATCATCGTGATCGAGGTCGGTGCTTAAAAAAAGACGGAGAAATCTCCGTCTTTTTTATTTTTTCATCAATTGTTTACGTTTGCTGCGCATATAAACATGGATTCGTTTGCCGATATCAAGCACCGTATCCATAAGGAAGATCGCGAGCGCGATCGCGCCTGTGCAGAAAAGCGCGGAAAGGAACTTCGCTGCGGCATCCCCTGTCGCAAAGATCATCGCGTAAACCGCGGAATAGATACCGACACCGGGAACCATCGGCAAAATACCTGCCACAAGAAAAAGAATAACGGGTGCTTTTTGGATTCTTGCGCAATAATAAGCAAAAATATCTGCCGCAAGGGTGGAGAAAAACGATGCCCATACGCCGGAAAAACCAACGTGCTCTGCGATTAGATAAACTGCCCACGCAAAAAAGGCGTTAATACCGCAAGTCCAGATATATTTCGGCTGAACATCAAACACAAGGTAATAGCACATGATAGCCATTCCCGCAGCGATCGCTTTGATAAAGAAATCAGGAACAGTTGAAAAAGCAAGGTTAAAGGCGATCGTCAATGTATCGGCAAGACCGATCGCAATTGACGCCGTGATACCAGCACCGACACCGATCGCCACACATACAGCGACCATCAGCGCTTCAATGATACGAGAGCCAGCGGAAAGGAAGTCGCCGTGCAGGATATCTCGGAAAGCATTTGTCATGGCAAGACCGGGAACCAAGGGCATCATCGAACCGATGATCATGTATTGTGCCTGAAAACCAATGCCGATAAAATTTCCCAAAAAAGCAACACAGCAAGAAGCGATCGTGATCGCCATTGCCGCAAGCATCGTGGTCACAAAGCCTTTTTTGATCTTCGGACCAAGAATCATATTAACAAATGCCAAAACAAAACCTGCAAAAATCGCGCCTACGCCGTCAAGGATCGTGCCGCCGAACATGATCGCGAAGAAAGCACACGCAAAAACGTAGCCAAACATTTGTATCACAGCACTATAATATTTGCGATTTTTGATCTGCTTCAGTTCCAGATACGCTTCATCAAGTGTCATTTGACCGGAGCAGAATTTACGCGAAACGGCGTTTACGTCCGTAACATGACCAAAATTCTGCGAACGATTCGGAACACGCTGTGTAACGGAAAGAGTTTCACTGGAAGGGTCGGAAAGTGTGGCAACGATGCCTGTAGGAAAAATAAAAGCTTCCGCATGAGCAAAATTCGTCGTGCTCAAGATACGCTGCATGGTATCTTCGACACGATGGGTTTCCGCGCCTGAGCTGATCATGATCTCACCTGCAAGAACTGCCATTTCCAAAAGTTTTCTGTAATAGCTTGAAGATTCCAAAAACTCATCTCCGTTTCATATAAAAAATGCTTTTGTTCCATTATACTGCAAAACGGTGCTTTTGTCAACTATCCCAAAAGGTGAGAGCGCAGATTTTAGCTGTTAAGATGAAAAGAGGCAGAACGCTTTTTTTCGCGTTCTGCCTCTGATTTTTATCTGCCGTGATAAAGATTTTTCGTTTGATAGGTCGGCTCACAAGTAAGGTTGATGCCAAGCTTTTTGAAAACATTTTCGTCCACACGAGAAAGAAGAACGGACGAATGTGCTTCCGTATCGCGAAGCTTGGGGAGCTGGTCGAGTGCTTTTGCCGCGATTGGATCGCTTGCCGCAGACACCGCAAGAGCGATCAAAATCTCATCGGTGTGCAGGCGAGGATTGTTATTTCCCATGTGGTTGATCTTGAGCTTCTGGATCGGTTCCACAACGGTGGGAGAAATGAGAAGCGCATCATCATCGATATTCGCAAGATATTTCAGCGCATTGAGGAGCATTGCTGAGCAAGGACCGAGCAGATTTGAGGTTCTGCCTGTGATGATCGTGCCATCGTGCAGCTCCATCGCAATTGCGGGCGCACCCGTTTCCTCTGCTCTTTCAAGTGCTGGCTTCACAGGAACACGCATCTCTCGCGTAAGACCAAGTTTACTCATGATCAGCTCGATCTTCTGCACTTCGCTCTTTTCGCCCATGCCTTGACGGACGTTACAAAGCGCACTGTAATAACGGCGAATGATCTCATCATAGGAAGCTGCGTTTGCCGCTTCATTATCAAAAATGCAGTAGCCTGCCATGTTGACACCCATATCCGTGGGACTCTTATAAGGAGAATAGCCGTAGATCTTTTCAAACATGACCTTGAGCACAGGGAAAATCTCAATGTCGCGGTTATAGTTAACAGCAGAAATGCCGTAAGCCTCGAGGTGATAAGGGTCGATCATATTCACGTCACCCATATCTGCCGTTGCTGCTTCATAAGCAAGGTTGACAGGGTGGCTGAGCGGAAGATTCCAGATCGGGAAGGTTTCAAACTTCGCATAACCCGAACGGATACCGCGTTTATGTTCATGATAAAGCTGAGAAAGACAAGTCGCCATTTTTCCACTACCGGGACCGGGAGCCGTGATGACCACAAGTTCACGAGTGGTTTCGATATATTCATTCTTACCGAAGCCTTCATCGCTGACGATGTGGGGAATATCGGAAGGATAATTTTCAATAGGATAATGACGGTATACCTTCACGCCAAGCGATTCCAAGCGTTTTTGGAACTGCTTTGCTGTGAGCTGCTCCGCAAAATGGGTGATGACCACACTGCCGACGTAAAGACCGATATTACGGAATGCATCAATCAGGCGGAGTGCATCGGAGTCATATGTGATACCGAGGTCACCGCGGCGTTTATTCTTTTCAATATCGCTCGCGGAAATAACGATAACCACTTCCGCACGATCAGAAAGCGCACGAAGCATCTTGATCTTGCTATCCGGCTCAAAGCCCGGAAGCACACGGGAAGCATGAAAGTCATCAAAAAGCTTGCCGCCGAATTCCAGATAAAGTTTGCCGCCAAAGGACTCGATTCTCTCCAGAATCTTTTTTGTTTGGCGGGAGATATATTCATTATTATCAAAGCATTGTTTTTTCATCGATTTCGCTCCAATCCTTTCTCACAAATGCTATCAGTCAAATTCACATAGATTATTATAACACAGAAATCTCTTTTTTTCCACAACTTCTTCATAATTTTTGCGATTTATTTTAAAAACAAAAAGAACGTTCAACAAATAGTAAGCCCGACAGATTTTCAAAGTCTGTCGGGGTTCGTTTTGCCATATTCAACAAATTGGAATTTGTTTGTTCGCTTCACTTAAATTAATTGTACTCAAACTCAAAATCACCATCCACACATTTTCCTATCGTTTCAAGAATAATGTAGATTGTTTTTTCATCATCATATTTATCATCAAGTGTAATCGTTTCATCGTAGGATTCTCCGCCCTTAACTGTAAAGAGTAATTCTTTTTCATCATCAACACCGATATATATATTCATCTCGCCTTCAACAAGGCTTGATTCCAAATCAAGTGTATGCTCAGCGATACCATCTCTTCTTAATTTGAAATTATATGTTCCCTTAAAGGTATCAAATTCCATACTTGCTTCATTGCCCTGACAGGAAGTGATCAAAATGGTTGCAGAATAACTCTTGACATATCGTCCACAACTACAGAGCACAAAGACTGTAAGTATCAATACCAATACAAAACAAACTTTTTTCATACCTGTATTCCCCTTTATATTTTGTTTTATCAAATGCTTATTTATCGTTCTGTTTTATCGCTAAATTCGCCTTTGTATTAAAAAGGCACGGGCAAAGTCCATACCACTACGAGCGTGTCCAAAGGCTCTCCTTTTGGGAGAACTCCCACGATAGCGGGTGAGAGGGTTATTTTCACGCAGTTTTTTCCTCTCCGTCGGCTACGCCGCCACCTCTCCCAAAGGGCGAGGCTTTTTGTTAACTCCATGATAACACAAATCGACAGAGGAACAAGTCCTCTGCCGATCATTTTTACTTTTAATGTGTATTGGAATCCTTAACCAAAACGTCGTGTGCGCCGCCTTCTACGATAGAAACGGAGGAAACAAGTGTAAGTCTTGCTTTTTCCTGAAGTTCGGGAATGGAAAGTGCGCCACAGTTGCACATGGTGGAACGAACTTTGCTGAGTGTTACCGCGAGGTTATCGTGGAGAGAACCTGCATAAGGAACATAGCTATCAACACCTTCAACGAAGGAAAGTTTTGCTGCGCCGCCCATGTCATAACGCTGCCAGTTGCGCGCTCTTGCAGAGCCTTCGCCCCAGTATTCTTTCATGTAGCTACCATTGATCATAACTTTATTTGTCGGGCTTTCATCGAAACGGGAGAAATATCTGCCGAGCATACAGAAGTCACAGCCCATAGCGAGCGCGAGTGTGATGTGATAGTCATGAACGATACCACCGTCCGAACAGATCGGAATATAAATGCCGGTTTCTTCAAAATATTCATCTCTTGCTTTTGCTACTTCGATAACAGCTGTTGCCTGACCTCTACCGATACCCTTGGTTTCACGGGTGATACAAATAGAACCGCCACCGATACCGATCTTAATGAAGTCTGCGCCTGCTTCTGCGAGGAAGCGGAAGCCTTCACGGTCAACAACGTTACCTGCACCAACTTTTACGCTGTCACCGTATTTTTCACGGATAAATGCGATGGTGCGGCTCTGCCATTCGGTAAAGCCTTCGCTGGAGTCGATACAAAGAACATCTGCACCTGCTTCTACAAGTGCGGGAACACGTTCTGCATAGTCACGGGTGTTGATACCTGCACCTACAACGTAGCGTTTGTGGTCATCGAGAAGCTCGTGAGGATTTTCCTTGTGCTGATCGTAGTCTTTGCGGAATACGAATGCAACGAGATTGCCGTCTTTATCCACGATGGGAAGAGAATTGAGCTTGTGCTCCCAAATGATATCGTTGGCAATCTTCAAAGAAGTGCCTTCGGGAGCGGTGATAAGCTTTTCGAGAGGAGTCATAAAGGTTTCAACCTTTGTGCTCGCATCAAGACGGCTTACACGGTAGTCACGACTTGTGACAACACCGAGGAGCTTGCCGTGCGATGTACCGTCATCCGTAACGGCGATGGTGGAATGTCCGAGTCTTTCTTTGAGTTCAAGGACTTCCGCAAGTGTCTGGTCGGGACGGATATTGGAGTCAGAAGTTACAAAGCCCGCTTTGTAGCTCTTTACGCGACGAACCATTTCCGCCTGATTTTCGATAGTTTGCGAACCGAAAATAAACGAAACGCCGCCTTCCTTTGCCAAAGCGATCGCCATACCGTCATCGGAAACGGCCTGCATGATCGCGGAAACGAGCGGAATATTCATCGAGATCGCAGGTTCCTCGCCTTTTTTGAATTTGACCAAGGGCGTTTTCAAAGATACATTCGCAGGAATGTGATTGGCACCGGAATAACCGGGCACAAGCAGATATTCACTGAATGTATGAGAAGGTTCGCTGTAGTAATACGCCATGTTCATGTCCCCCTTAAAATTTCCAAAAAATTATTATTAATAATTATACCATGTTTTTTAAGGTTTTTCAATATTTTTTGTCAATAATTCTCATAAAAAATGAAAACTCTTTTTTTCGTAAAAAAATATGGATAAGTTGTAAATAAATTTAAAAATGCTTTGGCGAAATCTTGACAACTCGAACGCGAAGTTATATAATTTTACTTGCGAGTTTTTGTTTTGTGATATATTTTTTATTTTTCTCTTTTAAAATAAATACTTAAACTTTTCTCTTTCAAAAAGAGAAAAGTTTAAGTGCTTCTTTCAACAAGAAAAAGCACAATCAAACATCATCAAAAAATAATATTTATATAAAAGGAGGCTGCATCATGGCAGTAAAACAATTCAAGGCAGAAAGCCAAAAGCTTCTCTCCCTGATGATCAACTCTATTTATACCAATAAGGAGATCTTCCTTCGCGAACTGATCAGCAACGCATCTGACGCGGTGGATAAGCTTCGTTTCAAAGGTCTTACCGATGAAACCGTCGGCGCAAAGGAATTTGCGATCACATTGATTCCGAACAAAGAAGCAAGAACGCTCACCATCTCCGATAACGGTATCGGTATGACAAAAGATGAGCTGGAAAACAACCTCGGCACCATCGCAAAGAGCGGTTCTCTTGATTTCAAGACCGAAAATACCTCCGAAGAGATCGACATCATCGGTCAGTTCGGCGTCGGCTTCTATTCCGCATTCATGGTAGCAAACAAAGTGACCGTTATTTCCCGCGCACATGGCTCCGAAGAAGCATGGAAATGGGAATCTGAAGGCACAGAAGGCTACACCATCGACGAAGCAACCAAGAACACAGCCGGCACAGAGATCACCCTTTATATCAAGGAAAACACTGAAAATGAAAATTATGACCGTTTCCTTGATGAATACGGTATTCAGACGCTCGTAAAAAAATACAGCGACTATATTCGTTATCCCGTTCAGATGATGATGACACACAGCCACCCCGTAGAAAAACCTGCGGACGCAGGCGAAGATTGGGTACAGGAATACGAAGAACATTCCGTGATGGAAACCCTCAACAGCATGGTTCCGATCTGGAAGCGCAAAAAAGCAGACGTTTCCGCAGAAGAATACAATGATTTCTATAAAAATAACTTCTATGATTACAGCGATCCTGCCCGTGTGATCACCGCAAGCGGCGAAGGTACTGTCAACTACAATGCCGTTCTTTTCGTTCCCGCCCATGCACCTTATGATTTCTACACCAAGGAATATAAAAAAGGTCTTGCTCTCTATTCCTCCGGCGTTATGATCATGGAAAAATGCGAAGATCTTCTCCCCGATTACTATAATTTCGTGCGCGGCGTGGTGGATTCTTCCGACCTCAGCCTCAATATCAGCCGTGAGCTTCTCCAGCAGAATCATCAGCTCAAGGTGATCCGCAAGGCGATCGAAAAGAAGATCAAAAACGAGCTTGTTTCCATGCGTGATAATGACCGTGAGAAATATGAAGAATTCTGGAAATCCTTCGGCAGAGTGCTGAAATTCGGTGTTTACAGCGATTATGGCTCTCACAAAGAAGCACTTTCCGATCTTCTCATCTTCTATTCCGCAAAAGAGAAGAAGATGATCACCCTCGATGAATACGTTTCTGCTATGCCAGAAGCGCAGAAATACATCTATTTCGCTTCTTCGGAATCCACCGATCGTGCTGCAAAGCTCCCGAACACCGAAGCTGTTCTCGATCATGGCTTTGATGTACTTCTCTGCACCGAGGACGTTGATGAATTCTGCTTGCAGATCCTTCGTGAATTCAAGGAAAAGAGCTTCAAAAACGTCGGCAGCGGCAACCTTGAGCTTGAAACCGAAGAAGAAAAGAAAGCAGCAGAAACTGCGGCTGAAGAAAATAAAGGTCTTCTCGATGCGATCAAAGATGCACTTGGCGGCAAAGTCAAAGCAGTCAAGACTTCTTCTGTTTTGAAAGAACACCCTGTGGCACTTTCTTCTGACGGTGCAGTTTCCATCGAAATGGAAAAAGTGCTCAAAAATATGCCCGGCAACGATGGCATCACCAGCGAAAAAGTTTTGGAGATCAACGAAAATCACGATGTTTTCAAGGCTCTCAAAGAAACCGCCGCAAACGGCAACAGCGAAAAGCTCGCACTTTATGCCTCCATTCTTTACGAACAGGCTCGCCTTATTGAAGGTCTTCCCGTAGAAGATCCGATCGCTTACGCAAAGGCTGTCTGCTCCCTCATGAAATGATGAAATATTCCAGAGTTTACGTTGAGATCACAAATATCTGCAACCGAAACTGTTCTTTTTGCATCGGCACAAAGCGCACACCGCGCCGCATGGCAGCAGAAGAATTTGAAAAAGTCATGGATTCTCTCCAAGGGGTGACAGAATATATCTATTTCCACTTGATGGGTGAACCGCTGACACACCCGCTTCTGCCTGATTTCATTCGCAGAGCAAAGGAAAAAGGCTTTCACCCTGCCATCACGACAAACGGCACACTTCTTTCCAAAAGAGGCGATGAACTGATTGCGGCAGGTGTTTACAAGGTGAGCATCTCCGTTCACAGCTTTGAAAATGGCACGATGGAAGATTATCTCCGATACATTGCCGACTGCATGGCGTTTGCCGACAAAGCAAGCCACGCAGGCGTGCTGACGGTACTTCGCCTGTGGAATCGCGGTTATGACGAGGGACGCAATCTGGATACGCTCGCACTTTTGAAAGAATATTTCAAAAATGACGAGTGGAAAGAAGGCAATCGCGGAATCCGGATCCGCCCGAAGCTTCATTTGGAATATGGTGATCGCTTTGAATGGCCCTCCATGACTGCCAAAGATCACGGTGAAAACGTCTTTTGTTATGGTCTGGGTGACCATTTCGGTATTCTTTGTGATGGCAGTGTGGTTCCCTGCTGTCTTGATCATGACGGAAACATCACCCTTGGCAATATTTTTGAAAGCACAGCAGAAGAGATCTTATCTTCTCCACGTGCTGTCCGTATGCGTGAGGGCTTCAAATGCCGAAAAGCGACGGAAGAGCTTTGCCGCAGATGTGGCTATGCAACGAGATTTTTTTGAAAAGAAAACAAAAGAATTTTAGGGCGGATTTGATATCCGCCCTTTTTTTATATGTATCAAACTGTTCTCTTTTTGAAAGAGAACAGTTTATTGATCATAAAAAAAGCACTGCGAAAAATCGCAGTGCTTTTTTCTTCAAATAAAAATTAAAGTACAAGAAGATCTTCTTCGATGCCGAGCATGGGAAGAATACGGAGAAGTGTGATGCGGCGACGCATAAAGGGGCTGTATTTCATCGCTTCCAAAGCAAATTCGGGAGAAAGATTTGCATCAGCGATCTCTGTGACACAACCTGCTTTGACCATCATTTCATAAAGTGCTTCTGCGGAAGGAAGATCATTTTCGATGGAATCACAAATATCTGCCCAACGGTCACGAAGAACATTGATATCAATTTCATCGGTGGGGTTCGGAATATTGTAGCCGTCGATCTCACCATGGTTTTTGGGGCTATAATGCTTGTAAACATCTTCGAGGTCAAGGTCTTCTTTATGAGGATTGATCGTCTTATACGCAAGCAATTTCTTATAAAGACGGGTAACAAGGAGCGTTGCAATGCCAACCTTTTTGCCATGATAATCGGGCCAGATGCCATGTTCAAGCTTGTGGATCTCCCAGAAATGAGAGATCACGTGTTCGGAACCGGAAGCAGGGCGAGAAGATTTCGCGAGCTGCATTGCGCAACCTGTCAAAATCAAAGAATCCAATACGGCTTTTGCCGCTTCAGGATCGCAAACGTTGATCTTATCCGCCATAGCAGCAACGGCGTCAACTGCTCTTTTTACAAGTGCCACGATGTTTTCGCAGTAATATTCACCAACGGTGTAATTTGCCACTTTCCAGTCAACGATGCCGACGTATTTCGCAAGAATATCACCAAAACCTGCGGCTTTCAACTCTGTGGGCGCTTCCGCAAGGATATTGGTGTCTGCAATAACAACGGAAGGCTGACGGCACTGATAAGAAATTTTGAAATTATTTTCGATCAGCGGTGCGCTATCGGAAGCAAAACCGTCCATAGAGGGTGCTGTTGCGAAAATCGCAAATTTTTTATCTGCCTGTGCAGCTGCATAACGGCAAACGTCATTGACAGAACCTGTACCGATGGAAAGGATACCATCAAAATCCTTTGCCGCTTCCATGATCTCTTTCGAGGTCGCAAGATATGCATAACGCATATCGGGATAAACTTTTGTTTCATAAATAAAACCGTAAGCATCAAGAGATTCCAGAATGCCTTCGGAAACACGCATCGCATTTTCATCGGAAACGATGTAAATTTTCTTTGGGAAACCTGCTTTTTCCAAAATTTCACCGACTTTATGAACAAGGCCGCGTTCTGCTTCATAGGTTTCCAAATCAAATTGATGTTTTCTGCCGCAAGGACAGTTTTCCAAATCTTTAATAATAGCACGAAGATCCATAATAAACCCTCCATTTTTTCTAAAAAAATCTTCTATCAAAAAAAGTATACCTTTTTTGGAGAAATAAGTCAATGAAAAAAGATGAAAAATCCGGATTTTTTACAAAATCCTCTTTCTTTTACGGAATAAAGATGGTAAAATAGACATAAGAAAAAGGAAACGAGGATTTTTGATAATGAAAAA
>JBGVIG010000346.1:0-4272 GCA_045122995.1 Eubacteriales bacterium
ATAATTGAAAAGATAGATCGCATCGGCCCCTTGAGAAAGGAAGTTTGCACAAGAAGCGATTGCAGTTTCAATAGTATTTCCCATCATTTTTCTGCCGCGTCGGTTATAAGCATCAATGAGAATTTCTAAGCCTGCCGCAATGGTGATACCCTTCCCCTTCATCATGCGTTTCCAAAGATCGATCGGAAGATCGTTGTCGATACTTGACCAACGAGGTGTAACCGTCAGATTGTTGACAAGACCTGCCTCCACCCAATCAAACACATCAAAGCCAAGGCGAAGCGCTTTTTCGGGCGTATTGGGAACACGCACAGAAATTTCAATGTCATGCGCAAGTCGTTTTTCCGCTTTCTTGACCAGTGCATAGACATCACGCATAAAAGCGTTCATCACAGCGATGCCTTCATATTCCCTGCCAATACCGAAAGAATAAATTTCACGCATAAAATCCAGTTCCAAGCCATCAATATCAAAGGCGCCGAGCACTTCTTCGATCAAGGAAAGATAGTAATCGCGCACCTCAGGATAATGATAATCCAAAGCGTAGTCATAATAGGACGACGGCACCCTGTGAGAAACACGGTTCAGATGTCTGTTTTTGCGAAAAAAGTCACTGAAAAGGAGAGAGTCTTCTGCGCTCGCTTCATGGATATCGTTCATGCGAATGCTCACCCACGGGCGCATACCATAGTCACGGATATGCTCCAGCAAAAAGCTGATGACCGTCTTGCCTTCTCTTTCATAAAAATCAGCAAGCAATTCTGCCTGACCCAAGCCAACCTCAGAGCTTTCCGGAGAAATTTTTCCTTCCTGAAGCCATTTTTTATACGTATCCATCACGTTGTCACAGGTTTTCGTTTCAAACCAAGGCGTGGAAGAATTCACGCAAACGAGGAAATCCGTGACACCCGTGTTTTGATACTGCGCTAGAAAATCAAGGATATACTCTTTTTTCAAACGGCGAATGCCTGCCGCATAGCGATCATAAAGAAAATGGTTGGGATCCTCGTTAAAGATAATTTTCGCCATAACCTTTGGTATCCTTTCGAGTTGTCATTATTTTATCACGGGAAAATGATGCCGTCAAGGCACTGCCCGTTTTCTTAAACAAACGTTAAACTTCACATTCTCTGCCGTATTTTTCATAAAGCTTACGGCGAAGCTGTGCATTCTCCGACAAAGAGAGCGTAGGATCGGCATCAAGCGTTGCCTTCGCTTCTTCAAATGCAGTGTAAAGAAGCACCGTATCTCCCGAAAGCGAGGCAAGCCCCAAGTCAAATTCTCCACTCTGCCGTGTTTTGCCATACGCTTGCTCCAGAAAATCGCCGGGGCCTCTCATCTCAAGGTCTTTTTCCGCAATTTCAAAGCCGTTATTCGTCGCGCAAAGCATTTTTAAGCGCTCACGGGATTTTTCACTTTTGCTGTCCGAGATGAGGACACAGTACGATTTTTCTTTACCGCGCCCCACACGTCCGCGAAGCTGATGAAGTGCAGAAAGCCCAAAAACTTCAGCATTTTCCACGATCATCAGTGTTGCGCGCGGCACGTTCACGCCAACCTCAATAACCGTCGTGGAAACGAGTATTTGAATAGCGCCCTCTGCGAAACGCTTCATCACAGCGTCCTTTTCCTTGCCGTTCATCTTGCCGTGAATAAATGCCACCTCATAATCAAGAAAATCTTCCTCGGCGAGCTTCTTTGCAAAATCCACGGCAGCTTTGCGTTTCTGCTTCTCCTCTTCCAAAAATCCAAGGCGGATAAGGTCCGCGCCCGAGATCTTTTCACCGCTTTCACTTTCCAGCGTTTCTTCCTCTTCCACAGCAGGACAAACAACGTAAACCTGTCCGCCTGCGTCCACATTCTTGCGGATAAATGCGTTCAGCCTTGCGCGGTAAGATTCGTTCACAAAAAACGTATCGACTTTTTGTCTGCCGGGAGGCATCTCATCGATTAGAGAAACGTCCGTACCAAAATAAAGCACCATCGCAAGCGTTCGTGGGATAGGTGTCGCGCTCATGGTGAGCGTGTGTGTTTCTTTCCCTTTGCTTGAAAGCGCCGTTCTTTGCGCCGCGCCGAACCGATGCTGTTCATCAATGATCGCAATGCCAAGATCACGAAACGTCACAGGTTCTTCGATCAAGGCGTGTGTGCCGATCACAAGATCAACCGAGCCGACAGCGAGCAGATCGAGTGTTTTTCTCTTTTGCACCGCCGTCATGCTCCCGACAAGCAATGCCGTTCGATAGCCAAAGTGAGAAAACATCTCGGAAAGCTCGGTATAGTGCTGACGTGCGAGGATCTCTGTCGGCACCATCATCGCCGCCTGCTTGCCGTTTTGCACAGCAAGAAATGCCGCATACGCGGCACAAACCGTTTTTCCCGAGCCAACGTCGCCGACAATGAGTCGATCCATCAAAAAACCACCGGTCATATCACGCTCAATGGCATCAAACGTTTTTTTCTGCGCACCCGTCAGCGCATAAGGAAAAAGAGAAAGAAATGCTTTTCTGTCTGCTTTTTGATAAGGTTTAGCAACAGGACGCACTTCGTTTTTTCCGAAAAGCGACATGGAAAGTGCGAAAAAATACAGCGAATCAAACGCAAGTCTGCGCACCGCTTCCGTTGTTTCCTCAATTCTTTCCGGGCGATGAATGCCAAGAAGTGCCGTCTTCAGATCAGACAAGCGGTGACGTGCCAACAAGTCTTGCGGCAAATGATCTGCAAAATCTTCCGAAAGCACCGCTGAAAGAGCTTCTTTCACGGTGGCACCCATCAATTTTTGAGAGATCCCTGATGACAGCGGATAGATCGGCACCAAGGAGCGCAGTTTGGTAAAGCCATTATAAGGTTCCATCACGGGCGACTGCATGGAAAGATGAAAACCTTCCCTTTTCACCTTGCCAAAAAAACGAAAAACATCGCCCTTGTGTGCCGTATCTTTGATATACGGCTGATTAAAGAAAGTGATATTGCAAGTGCCGTATTCGTCCACAGCAGAAAACTTGGTCAGCGTCATGCCGCGGCGGATCATTGCATTTTTCGGTTCTGTGCCAACGGTCATGATGATCGAGCAGACCTCGCCGTCCTCCGCCGTTTCCGTCGTTTTCACGTTACCACGCGATTCATATGCACGGGGATAATGATGCACAAGATCCCCCGCGGTAAAAATACCCAATTTATGAAAAGCCGCCGCACGTTTTTCTCCAATACCGTAAAAACGCTCGATCGGCGTATCCGCACCGACGGAAAGTGTATTCTTTCTCAACGCGATCCCTCCTTTACCTTTATTGTGTGTCATTTGATTATACCACTTTCGTAAAATTCCGTCAATATTAGTATTGAAAAATGAAAAAAAGTGTGCTACAATGTATTGTATTATATTTTATTTATCATCTTTAAGGAGAATTGATATGGAGAAAGTAACTCCGAGAATCCTGCCCGGCTTTATGGAACTTCTCCCGCCTGAGCAGATCCTCTTCAACGATATGTACGATAAGATCCGCAGCGTTTATGAAAGCTTTGGCTTTTTGCCGCTCGACACGCCTGCCATCGAGCTTTCCGAGGTACTCCTCGCCAAAGCAGGCGGTGAAACAGAAAAGCAGATTTATCGTTTCAACAAAGGCGACAACGATCTTTCCCTTCGTTTCGACCTAACTGTGCCGCTGGCAAGATACGTTGCCGCGCACTACAATGACCTTGCCTTCCCCTTCAAGCGTTATCACATGAGCAAGGTTTACCGCGGTGAACGCCCCCAGAAAGGCCGCTTCCGCGAATTTTATCAGTGTGACATCGACATCATCGGCAGCGATGAGATCGACCTCGCTTATGACGCGGAAATGCCCGTTGTAATCTACAACGTATTCAAAAAGCTCGGCATCGGTGATTTCACCATTCGCATCAACAACCGCAAAGTCCTCGGCGGCTTCTTCGCCTCTCTCGGTCTTTCCGATAAGATCGAAGATATCCTTCGCATCATCGACAAGATCGAAAAGATCGGACAAGAAAAAGTGGTGGCAGAGCTTGAAAAACTCGGTGCTGACGAAGCGGCAATCGCACGCATCATTGAGTTCATTTCCATCACGGGTAACCGCAAAGAAATGATCGAAAAGCTTCGCGCACTCGGTGTTGAAAACGAAACCTTCACACTCGGTATAAATGAGCTCGAAACCGTTACTGACACGATGGTGGTCTTCGGTATGCCTGAAGAAAACTTCCGCATCGACCTTTCCATCGCTCGTGGTTTGGACTACTACACCGGCACCGTTTATGAAA
>JBGVIG010000347.1:0-6150 GCA_045122995.1 Eubacteriales bacterium
CATTTCATTCGGAGGATTTTTTATGTTTGTATACGCCATTCGCTCGGCGACCATCAAGTTCGTCTGCGCCATCGCGCTTTCCGTTGCCGTGCTTCTCACCCTTGTCGCGCTGATTCCCACGTACAATGCGGAAAAAAACGATTCTGCACCCGTTTCCGACGTTTCGTACAGCAAGATCTACGAAAACAGCGACCGTCTTGCCTTCATTGAACAATTCGGCTGGCAAGTAGACGAAAAGCCGCTGGAAACCGTGGAAGTTTCAGTGCCGAAGGAATTTGACAAAGTCTATCTCGGTTACAATGAGATGCAAAAGGAACAAGGCCTGAATCTTGCCAAATATAAAGGCAAGACCGTCACACGCTACACCTATAACGTGACCAACTATCAAGGTTACGAGGGCGACGTTTATATCAGCTTACTCGTTTATAAAAACAAGGTCGTTGGCGGCGACGTATGCTCCGCCGATGTGAACGGCTTCGTTCACGGCTTTGAAGCGCCTGAAAATGATTCTTAAATCACGGGACAAAGCGATCCGGTTCGCCCATGTGAAGCTTGCAAAACGCAATAAACTGTGAAAGTCTTTCGTCGGAAAGCTCACGCAAGTCGTATAGCGTTGCCATAAAACGCTCAAGGGAATCCTTGTGATATTTCGCAAGAAATTCCTTGGTCACAAATTCGAGATAATCAAATTCGCGGATCAAAGGACTGTAATAGCGCATTTTTCCATTCTTTTCGGAAGCAAGGAATCCTTTTTTCTGCAAACGGTTGAGCATAGAGATAAGCGCCGGAACCGCCCAGCCTCTCGCTTTTCCGAGTTTATCCATAATCACGGTCGTTGTAATGGGAGAAGGATTATCCCAAATCACGTGCATAACCTCATATTCGGTATCAGGAAGTCTTTTCATGCCGATGCCACCCTTCGTTTTTGTATTTTTATCATATACTTCGCATATATATTTATATTATACAAAATCGCGTTCTGTTTGTCAATTCTTTTTTCGCAAAAGAACCAAAGAAAAAAATGTTTCTGTTGGCATCAACAGAAACATTTTTCTTTTATCATATCAGCGCTTTGCGATGATCTCGATCTCGCAAAGACCACCCTTAGGAAGATCCTTCGCGGCTACGCAAGAGCGTGCGGGAAGGCTGATGAAATATTCCGCATAAACTGCGTTGAATGCAGCGAAATCTGCAATATCGGCAAGGAAACAAGTGGTTTTCACTACGTTTTCAAAACCAAGACCTGCAGCCTCAAGAACCGCTTTTACGTTTTCACAAGCCTGTCTTGCCTGTGCAGCAACGTCGTCACCGGCAAAAGCACCCGTTTCGGGAACAAGGCCAAGCTGACCGGAAGCGAAAAGGAAATCGCCGCAATCAATCGCTTGAGAATAAGGGCCGACAGCTGCCGGCGCTTTGGTTGTACTGATTTTTTTCATAATGACCTCCGAAAATATAGGATAATTATAATTTCACAAGACAAACTCTGTCATTTCCGCCGAAATCACGGAAAAATTCGCAGGAAAGACCTCTTTCCTCACAGAGTATTCCAAGTGCATCTTTCTGATCATAACCGATCTCAAAAAGAAGCACGCCGCCTTTTTTGATGTGTGCGGGACAAACGTCGAGCAGTCTTCGGTAAAAACGCAGTCCGTCCGCACCGCCGTCAAGCGCCATATAAGGCTCCGCCAGAACGTCATCTTCCAACGTGTCGATCACATCGGTTCGGATATAAGGCGGATTGGAAACGATCACGTCAAACATACCGTCCTGCGCGAGAAAATCTTCCGCAAAAACGTCGGCACAGATCGCATGAAAACGATTTTTAAGCCCCAGATCTTCCGCATTCTTCTGTGCCATGGCAAGCGCGTCTTCGGAAAGATCGTAAGCATATGCTTCCGTATTTTCCGTTTCATAAAGTGCGGAAAGTGCAATACAGCCGCTTCCCGTGCAGATATCCGCAAAGCGCGCGCCCTTCGGAAGACATGCGATCACTTTCTCTGTCACGATCTCCGTATCCGCCTGAGGGATTAAACACGAGGGAGAAACAAAAAAACGCAATCCGTAAAAATATGCAAAGCCGAGGATATACGCCAACGGCTCACCGTTTTTGCGGCGCTCCACGACGTTTTTCGCTTGCGCAATGATCTTCTCATCAAGTGCGCGATAAGATGCAAGAAGCATCGGAAAAGGCTCGCCCGAAAGCGCTGTGAGGATCTCTCGTGCTTCATAGGCAGCGCCCTCGCCGGCAATGGAAGAAAGCGTTTCTCGAACTTCGCGGTAAAGCTCGCTTGCTTTCATGCTTCTGTTTCCTCAGGAGCGGATTCTTGCACAGCGGCTTCCGCTGCCAAGCGAAGACGAAGCTCCTCTCTGTCGGGAAATTCATCGGGAAGTGCATGCTTCAAAGAAGCGATCGCTACTTCGATCTGCTTTTCATCGGGTTCTTTGGTCGTGATGCGCTGCATCCAAAGACCAGGTGCAGAAAGCGCACGAATGAGCCAGTTATCATGCTTACCTGCATACATCAAGAATTCATAGCCGATGCCCATCGTGATGGGGAGAAGTAAAATTTTGCAAAGTGTACGAAGCCAAACGGTTTCAAAGGGGATAAAGAAGCCGAGCACAATGCCGATAAAGATCATCACAAACATGAAGCTCGTGCCGCAGCGAGGATGGAATCTGCCGTATTTTTTCACGTTTTCCACAGTGAGGTCTTCGCCGCTCTCATAGCAGAAAATGGACTTATGCTCCGCACCGTGATATTCAAACGTCCGCCTGATATCCTTCATCATGGAAACAAGAAGCATATAAATGATAAAGATCACAACCTTCATCACGCCTTCAATGACGCTCTGCCAGATGCCGATGTCACCGCCGAAAAGATAGGAAACACCGCGTCCGATGAGTGCGGGAAGAAAAACGAAAAGTCCCAAAGCAAGCGCCACGCCAAGGATCATGGCGATCGGCATCAGCACGTCGAGAATGCTCGCACCGAATTTCTTTTTCAGCCATTTTTCAAATCTCGTTTCTTCTTCCTCGATACCGAGAAGATTCACAGAATCGTTCATCGTGCCAAAAGACATCTGCATAGATTCCACAAAGGAAACCACACCGCGAACGATCGGGATATCCAAGATCTTATGTTTTTTACGGGCAGAAACGAACTGAGAATCCTTTGTTTGCACAGTGCCGTCTTCCGCACGCACGGATACAGATACGTTTTCACCGCTTCGCATCATGACGCCTTCCAGCACCGCCTGTCCGCCAACCTTACCGAGTCTTGGATTTTTTTCACATTCCTTACAAGTTTTTTTCATGTAAAAAGCCTTTCTGAATGATAATTGATATTCACAACAGATTTAGTATATCATAAATATGTGAATAAATAAATAGTTTACAACAAAAAAACCGTCTGATAACAGACGGTTTTTATTTTGTTTTCGGTTTATGCCAAGAAGTATGCGATCACAACAACGACAACGAAAACGATTGCAACGATGGTTGTGAGCTTCGAGAGCAATTTACCTTTTGCGGCAGTACCGCCGTTCTTACCGAGGTAAGAATCTGTTCCACCGGCGATAGCACCGGAAAGACCGCGTTTCGCTTTGTTCTGAAGAACGACAACAACAATAAGGAAGATTGCCGCTACGAGCAAAACCGCGCCGAGAACATACTGAAGAGCACTCATGTGTTTAATCTCCTTTTCCGGCGGATACTTAATTTTCGCACCCCCGCCAACCTTTCGGTGCGAATTTTTAACTTTTTAAAAATCAAAAAGCACACACGATTCGTGATAGCTACAAGCAATCATACCACAAAACTTATAAAAATGCAATAGTTTTTCATAAATTTTGCAAAATTCTTCATTCAAAAACCGTGTTTTTCTTTTGAAAAGAGAAATTAAACGCCGGAATAAGCAGCAAAACCACCGTCAACGGGAACAACAACGCCGTTTACGAAACCGGAAGCGCCGTTATCGCAGAGCCAGAGAAGTGTGCCGGTGAGATCTTCGGGAGTACCGAATCTGCCCATAGGTGTATGTGTCAAAATCTTGTTGGAGCGTTCGGTGTAGGAGCCGTCTTCGTTCATGAGGAGAGCGCGGTTCTGGTTGGTGAGGAAGAAGCCGGGAGCGATCGCGTTTACACGAATACCAACTTTAGAGAAATGAACCGCGAGCCACTGTGTGAAGTTGGAAACAGCTGCTTTTGCGCCGGAGTATGCAGGGATCTTGGTGAGAGGACGGAAGCTGTTCATGCTGGAAACGTTGATGACAGTGCAGCCATCTTTCTTTGCCATATCGCGTGCAAATACCTGAGTAGGAATGAGAGTACCGAGGAAGTTGAGGTTGAACACAAAGCCAACGCCTTCGGGATCGAGATCGAAGAATGTGCGAACGCCTTCTACAGCAGCGTCGAGATCTTCGGGTTCAAGATATTCTTTGGTTGTCTGACCGCGGGGATTGTTACCACCGGCACCGTTGAGAAGAATATCACAAGTGCCAAGCTTCGCGTCGATCTCTTTCTTTGCTTCTTCTACGGAAGCACGATCGAGAACGTTTGCAGCAACACCGATCGCGATGCCGCCATCTGCACGGATCTCAGCCGCAACAGCTTCCGCAGCTTCAAGACGAAGGTCGCAAACAGCAACCTTTGCGCCGCAAGCCGCAAGTGCTTTGGCAAAGCCGGAGCAAAGAACACCGCCACCACCGGTAACAACAGCAACTTTGTCTTTCAAATCAATTTCAAATGGGAGTTTCATAGTTTTGTACCCTTTCCGAAAACGGAAAGCCCTTTCTATAAATTACATAAAATTTGTTTCCTTGATCAAATGGACTTAATAGCCTTATAAAGCTCGTCCGCGTCATTTACGATGATCTTCGCACCGTTTGCTTCCAAAATCGGCACTTCGCAATAGCCCCAAGAAACGCCAATGGAAGTCATACCGCCGTTCACGCCGGTCTTCATGTCGATATCAGAGTCACCAACATAGGCGATCTCTTTCATCTCAGCACCGAAATCCTCTGCCATCATATAAGCTCTTGCAGGATTAGGCTTTGCGGGAACTTCGGGAACAGAACCCCAAATCAGATCAAACATACCCGGGAAAAGTGCTTCGGTCAGCTCTTTTGTGTGCTTGTGGTTCTTATTGGAAAGCACGCCGAGCTTTACGCCTTCGGCTTTGAGTGTTTTGAGCATATCCACGATACCGGGGTAAGGATAGGTTTCGTTGAGATAATGCTTTTCATAGAAGCCGTAGTAAACCTGCACCGCTTCATCAATGGTTGCGGGATCGGTGATCTCGGGGATCATCAGCTCAATGTAGCGCGGCAGATGCTGGCTGACGTGAACAAGCACGTCTGCTTCCGTCACAGGGGGAAGTCCGAAATGCGCGCGAGTGAGGTTGATGGTGATCTTCAGATCGGGAAGCGTATTGGCAAGTGTGCCGTCAAAATCAAAAATTGCAGCTTTTGTCATAAATGAATCTCCAAATCTTTATGATTTCGTTTATTACTTCTTATATTGTATCAAAATTCATGGCATTTGTCTATAGGAAAAATAATTTTTTTATGATTCGACCTTTTTCCCGAACGATTGACTTTATGAAAAAAATGTGCTATACTCGATTTAAATGATCAAACAAAAAAGGAAATGATAATATATGAACTTCGCTAAAATCTATTATGCGGATTTTTCCAAGCTTTTATCGGAAGAAAACCGCACACCTTTTATGAATATGCTTTCGGAAGAAAGAAAAACGCGCATCGAAACCGCCAAGCGTGAAGAAACCAAAGCTTCCCTTTTGGCAAGTGAGCTTCTTCTGCGCGAGGTGCTTCGCACCGGTTACGGCATCACGGAGCCGAATCTGAAAACAAACGAATACGGTAAGCCTTACCTTGCCGATCGTGATGATCTCTATTTCAACGTATCCCACAGCGGCACCAAAGTTGTCTGCACCGTTTCAAACGTGGAGTGCGGCGCCGACATCGAAAAGATCGATAAAAACCACGAGGTGATGAACGTCGCCAACAAATTCTTCTCCACGCCCGAATACAGCGCCATGTTTCTTTCCCCCAACCCCAAGGAGGCGTTTTGCCGTCTTTGGACGCTCCGCGAAAGCTACGTCAAAATGCGCGGCAAGGGCTTCAACATCGGG
>JBGVIG010000348.1:0-2232 GCA_045122995.1 Eubacteriales bacterium
AAACGCAAGAGAACAGTTTCGACAGATCAGCTATATCCGCGCGGCGTGCGTGCTGACAATATCCGGTCATGGCACAAACGGTTATTTGGAAGCCATTGACTATTTAATTGACAACTTTGCCGAAAAAGCAAAAAAATAAGAACTTCGGAAGGAATCGGCAATCAAAAATTATGAGAATTGAAATTCAACCCAAACCTTTAAGCGGAACAATCGTTGCACCGCCCTCAAAAAGCATGGCACACCGTATGCTGATATGCGGGGGACTTGCCGCTACAGAGAAAAGCACGATTCGAGGGATCTCAAGCTCTGATGACGTAAGCGCAACGCTACGTTGCCTTTCTGCAATCGGTGCGTCCTATGAAAAAAGAGATGATTTGGTAGAGATCACGGGAACGGATATAAAAAAAATCAAACCATCTGAGATTCTTAATTGCCATGAGAGCGGTAGCACTTTACGCTTCTTTATTCCGCTGTGCTTATTATGTGACGAAAAAATTTCGCTCACAGGCACAAAAAAACTGCTTTCCAGACCGCTTAGCGTATACGAAACGATCTGTGAAGACCAAAAAATCTATTATCAACATACTGATGATCTGTTTACGGTAAAAGGAAAACTTGCCGCAGGTGAATATAAAATTCCCGGAAATATCAGTAGCCAGTTTATTAGCGGTCTGCTATTCGCCCTTCCTCTTTGCAAAGGAAACAGCACTATCAATATCACACCTCCGATCGAAAGCCGTTCTTACCTTGAATTGACGATCGAAGCGCTTGCAAGCTTTGGCGTTCAAGTTCAGTGGCTTGATGATAAAACGATTTTCATTCGCGGAAATCAAAAATATAAAGCCTGTGACGTGACAGTCGAAGGCGACTATTCTAACACCGCATTTTTTGATGCACTCAAGCTTTTTGGTCATAACGTCACCGTGACAGGTCTTTCCCAAATAAGCAAACAAGGCGATAAAGCATATTTGAAATTTTTCGAAATGCTCACCAAGGGTGCTCCCACAATCCACATCGGTGACTGTCCCGATCTCGGGCCGATTTTGATGGCAGTTGCTGCAGCGAAAAACGGCGCCGTATTCTGTGGCACAAAAAGGCTCAAAATCAAAGAAAGTGACAGAGGCGCTGCGATGGCAGAAGAACTTTCGAAATTCGGCGTTTCCGTAACAGTGCACGAAGACTCCATCGTCGTTTATCCCATGGGCTTTCACAAGCCGCAGGTTCCGCTTTACGGGCATAACGACCATCGTATCGTTATGGCACTTTCGACATTGCTGACACTTACCGGCGGCGAGCTGGAAGGCGCGGAAGCTGTGAAAAAAAGCTTGCCCGAATACTTTGATCTTTTGAAATCCATTGGCACGGAGGTAACTATTTATGAAGCTTGAATTAAACAAAAAAATCCTCATCGTCGGCCTTGGTCTGATCGGTGGTAGCTATGCGCAAGCGCTCACCAAAAAAGGCTATTACGTCACAGCCATTACCAGAAGCCAAAGCTCCATTGATTATGCTTTGGAAAAAGGCATGATCGCCAGAGGTGCGGCGCGAGTCGCTCCCGAGCTGATCACCGAGGCGGACGTGATCGTTTTCTCTCTCTATCCCCATATTTTCGTGGAATGGATTCGTGAAAACCAAAAATATTTCAAACCAGGTACAGTCATCACAGATGTTACAGGTGTCAAAAGTAACATTGTCAAAACAATTCAAGATATGCTCCGCGAAGACGTGGAATTTATCGCCGCGCATCCGATGGCAGGCCGCGAGGTCTATGGCGTACAAAATAGCGATGACGCAATCTTCAAGGGAGCAAACTATGTGGTTACACCCTCCAAAAAGAACACCCCTGATGCGATTGAGCTTTGCCGTGACCTCGGCGAAGTCCTCGGTTTTTCCAGAATCTCCGAGCTTTCTCCGGAAAAGCACGACGAAATCATCGCGTTTGTATCACAGCTCACGCACTGTATTGCAATCTCTCTAATGACTTGTCAGCAAACGGAGCATCTTGAAGATTATACCGGTGACTCTTTCCGTGATCTGACGAGAATCGCCCGTTTGAACGACGAAATGTGGAGTGAACTTTTCCTCACAAACAAGGATGCTCTTCTCCATCAAATGACACTTTTCGAAGGTGAACTTAACCGTATGCGTTGTATGCTGGAAACGAACAATGTGGATGCACTCCGCGAAATGATGCGCTATTCCACTTCAAGACGTGCGCTCTTCGATAAAAAA
>JBGVIG010000349.1:0-1290 GCA_045122995.1 Eubacteriales bacterium
TACCGCAAACGCAAAATATAACGTTGTTGCCATCGACCTTGGTCTTAGACTCAGCGTTGTTCGTGCTCTCAATGAAAAGGGCTGCAATGTGACCGTCCTTCCTTATACCGCAAGCGCAGAAGACGTGGAAATGATGAATCCCGACGGTATCCTCATCTCCGGTGGTCCCGGCGCACCCGAAGATGTGATCGAGGTGGCAAATCTGATCAATGCGCTCAAGGGCAAATATCCGATCTTCGGTATCGGTCTTGGCCATCAGCTTATCGCTATGGCATATGGCGCAAAGACAATCAAGCTCAGCTTCGGTCACCACGGCTGCAACCACCCTGTGAAGAACCTTGAAACGGGTACGATTGAAACCGTTTCCCAGAACTACAACTATGTTGTTCACACAGATAGTGTTGCGGGTACGGGCCTTGCTATCACGCACATTGATATTCTCGACAAGACCATTGCCGGTCTTGCAAATAAAGAAGACTGCGTTTTCTCCGTGCAGTATAACCCGGCTCTCGTATCCGGTCCTGCAGGAAGTAAATGCCTCTATGAACAGTTTATCCAGCTTATGAAGGAGGGCAAATGATATGCCAAAGAGAACAGATTTAAAGAAAATTCTTGTCATTGGTTCTGGCCCGATCGTAATCGGTCAGGCTGCTGAATTTGACTATGCGGGCACACAGGCTTGTCTTGCACTGCGCGAAGAAGGCTATGAAGTTGTTCTTTGTAACTCCAACCCCGCGACCATTATGACAGATACCACCATCGCGGACAAGATCTATATGGAGCCGCTGACCCTTGAATACATAGCGAAGATCCTTCGCTATGAACGTCCTGACGCGATCGTTCCCGGCATCGGCGGTCAGACAGGTCTTAACCTTGCGATGCAGCTTGAAAAGAAGGGCGTTCTCCGCGAATGCGGCGTAGAGCTTCTCGGCACAAGCAGCGAAAGCATTGAAAAAGCAGAAGACCGCGAAGGCTTCAAAAAGCTTTGTGAAGATCTTGGCGAACCTGTTCTTCCTTCCCTTATTGCACACACCATCGAAGAAGGCCTTGCAGCTGCAGAAGAAATCGGCTATCCTGTCGTTCTTCGTCCGGCATTCACCCTTGGTGGTACAGGCGGCGGCTTTGCAGACAATGAAGAAGAATGCCGCGAGCTTCTTAAAAACGGCTTGAAACTTTCTCCCGTTACAGAAGTTCTCGTAGAAAAGAGCATCAAGGGCTACAAAGAAATCGAATATGAAGTTATGCGTGACGCAAATGATACCGCGATCGCGATCTGTAACATGGAAAACG
>JBGVIG010000350.1:0-4534 GCA_045122995.1 Eubacteriales bacterium
CGTCCATGTGCCGAAGCCACCCATGCTACCGCCCGTCACAGAGATGCGGTCACGGTCAACGTGATATTCCTCCGCGATCTTTTCCAAAAGCGCCATCACTTCAAAGGGAATGTTATCCCAAACGCAATTGGCAGGACACTGGGGACAAAGCACCACGGCAGGAATTTCCGCACCGTTTTTGATCATCATCGGAATCCCATGCTTGGCGAGATGGTCAATATTCCACCCTCTCTCCCCTGCACCGTGTAAAAAGAGGATCATCGGCAGATTTTCCGTCATGGTTTCAGGCGTATAGATTTCATAATTCATGAGTTCGCCGTCGTTTTTGATATGAACAATTCGTTTCATGCTATTATTCCTTTCTCTTTTTCAAGGCAATTTTTTACCGCATTTTGCGCAGTACGCATAATCTTTTCCCGCTTTCGCACCACAGTAGGGACAAAAGTCATCGCTATTTGTTTTCGAAACATCGCTGTGCTTTCTCAAATAGATTTCATCGGCATCTTCGCTCGAATCCACGATATCATATAGACTTTCACGATTTTCACCAAAAGCGTTTTTGAAGCTTCTGACACTGTAAATGATACCGACAACAACGGCGAACACCCCCGTGCCGATAAAAGGCAAAAACTCCATCGCCCCCATAATGATAGCGCCGATACCTATCAGAATCATTAAAATACCGATGACGCCTCGACGCACCAAGGTTTCTTTGCTTGGTCTGATGCTTTTCATTTCTTCGTTTCCTCCCACTTCTCATTATCTACGAAAATCACCGTCACCAATACCTATCCGCGCCGTATTCCGAGGGAAGATAAAAAGGAACTTCGGGAAGGCTTTCCACGTCCTCTTTTTGAATATATTCCACATCGTCCACGTAACCGTAAAGAATATCGTATTGGTACGTTTCACGATCAAATTCAAAATTCATTTGAGCTGTATAGCAATGATTGAGATAAGGATTGCGAAAGCGCGCAAGCTGGGACGCTTTTCGCTTTTCGTTATAGCCGATATCCGTTCTGTAATTATTCTCAAAGTGAACCAGATCACCAAGCTCCGGGGTAAAGAAAAGCGCCGAGGAAGCGGCACGGAACTCTTCATATTCCTCGCCATCTGTTACAAAAGTGTCATACGTTTCGTAAACATAAATAAAACGATGCCCGCCCGTTTTTCGATCCGTTCTGCGAACGAAAAGGAAATCCGTGCGCTGTGTAAAGGCAAAAAACCATGCACGCCTCATTTCCCCGCTTTGAGGCACGTAAAACGATATCTTTTTGATCGTTTGCTCGCCGTTTTCATGATATTCCAGTTCAAAATAGCTTTCTTCTTCCGAATCCATGTCGTAAGAAAAAGGATAAATATGTTCGCCCTCGGGAATAAGCGTGGGCGCCGTGGTTTCTTCCGTCGCAGACGTTTCTTCCAATGTAGAGCTCTCCTCCGTTACCGTTTGCGAGTAAGATTCCGTTTGCTCAGTTACAAAAGAGCTTTCCGTAGTCGTTATTTCCACATGCATGCTCTCCACTTCGGGGTCACTCGGTGTTTGCCCACAACCCGAAAAGAGGAAAGAGATGATCAGCGTTAAAGCATAAAATTTCTTTTTCAACGTAAACCTCCTGCAAATACACTTTATACTTATTGTATCACACTCCCACGCCAAGTGCAACCCTCATTTTTCTTTAAAAGTTCTCAAAGCTTACGTGTAAACGGGAAGTCTATCCATATTCTGTCGCTTCAGCTCCATGGAAGAATGAACATAGCGATCAAGCGTGATCTTTACGTCCGCATGACCGAGAATCTCCGAAAGAGATTTCGCATCAAAGCCATTTTCGATACAGCGCGTGGCAAACGTATGCCTTAGCGTATGAAACGAATGGTGCGCAACACCTGCGTGTGTAAGCCAGCGGCGATATTTCATATAGTAATTATTCGGCTCGATCGGTGATGTCGTACCCGTTAAAAAATAAATGTCGCCTTGATCGCCCTTTTGATACAATGAAAATTCCGATATCAAAGCGCGAGGAATGGGAATATCCCGTTCGCTGGAAAGTGTTTTCGGCTTGTCTTCGATAAGCTTTGTTTTCGTACTTCCGTCCCGCTCTGTATTCGGAATACGCAAAAGTGTACCGCAGACGTGGATCGTTCCCGTGGAAAGATCAATATTTTCCCACTTCAATGCACAAAGCTCCCCAATACGCATGCCCGTGAAAAGGCTAAGCAGGACACCGAATTTCTGCACGTTCTCCTCCTCACGCAAAAAAGAGATCAGTTGCATCTCTTCTTCTTTCGTGAAAACGGCGATCTCTTTTTTATATTGTTTGGGCTTTGAAAAATAGATATCCTTCGCCATATCCAGCTCCTGTCTTCCTGCATATCGTAAAACAAGACTTAATACCGATAAAATATCCCTCACACGTTTGCTCGAAAGACCACCTTTGCCGTCAAGTCTGCCGTTTTCGATCTTTTCATTTGAAAATGCTTCGATCATGCGACCGCTGATTTCGGAGAGCGGCACGTTTCCGAAAAACGGGCGTAAATGTCCGTTAACGATCGCAATATAGCGCGCATATGTCGATTCCTTCACGCAATATTTTTCATGCACAAGAAAATCCGAAAGAACTTCATGAAAAAGCACCTTCCCTCTTTCGTTTTTCGAGGGAATGTTTATTTCCTGCAAAAAAAGATTTCGCTTTTCTTTTGCCTCGCGATAAGTTTTTCCGTAAAAAGAACGGTAGATTGCCTTACCCTCTGCCGTTCTGTCTGCAATGACGCGCGCTTCCCAGCGTCCGTCTTTTCGTTTGGTGATGTTTTCTCCGCGTTTTGCCATGGTATTTCTCCTTGATAAATAAATTTCTCGCATCATGCGAGTATCATTAGTGTAACACCTTCTGATTTTATTTACCCCGAAAAAAAGAAACCGAGCCAAAAAACTCGGTTTCCGTTTTCATTATTCTTTGATAAATTGCAAAACGATCTTGCCGCCAATCGGTGCGATCGAAAATCCCGTTTCCGTTTTTTTCACGTTGCCCTGCACCATCACGTGATAGGAAAATCCGTTATGGATAAAGTGTAGGCAGTTTTCCGAAAGAGAAACGTCCAGCGTGCCAATCTGATAGGAAAGCGAAACGTCTGTTATGATCGCGATATGATCCTCTGCAAAACGAACACCGCTCGCGCCATTCTCCCCACGAAGTGTCACGCACAAAGCGTTTTCGTCTTCCGTGATCTTTTCGATTTCTGCACCGTCTGCAAGGCAGAGCGCACAGATTTTTTCGTCTTTGCTATAGCGATAGCTATCGACAACAGGGAGATTATCATAGATCGCGTCCCAAGTGCCTGCAGGTCGTGTCAGATATTTTTCGGAATAACGCTCGTCAAACATCTGGATATCACGGAAATAAGCTTTTCCCTCTCGAACGAAGATATTCGCGCGATAATTGATACAGTTATACCAAACAGAGCGGTTGCCCTGCTCCAACCAGTCTTCCGTTGCGCAAAGCGCGGCAGGCGGTGTCATCGCAAATGCTTTTTTATAAGCCTCACCCGTATCACCCAGCTTTTCAATGGAAAGAACACCCTTTTTCTGCAAAGCATCAAGCTTTTGTGCCTGCATCTCATAGCCCTTGCCAAAATTTTCCCAGCCAAAGCTATTTTCCTGCCCCGTCGTAGTTTCAGAATGAGAAAGACAAGGGTTTTCATAATACGTGCGAAAATACCAATCTACCGTTTTAGAAAGCTGACCGCTTTTCCAAGTGGGCTCCAAGGTACAACAACCGCTGATTCCCGTCTGCTTTTCATAAGCGTAGATAGGATCAATGCCGAGCATACGGAAAACAGGAGCTTCAATTTGATTTTCTGCCGTCTGTGCAGGGCAGATCATATTCGTTTTTGCCGCATAGTAGCCACCGCTGTAGTAGCCGCCCCAAAGGGTATATGCATCGACAGAATGCTGTTCACGGCAAACGCAAAATGCTTTGATATGATACTTTTCACACATATAATTCATGGAATACGCATCAAGCAGCCATGAGCCGACAACTTCAGGATATTCCCCAAAAAGCTCCTTGAATTTTAGGAAGACTTCGTCGATCAGTGCTTCTCTTTGCTTCGGTTCATATGCCATCAGAAAACCGGGATCCACATACCAGTCCCAGTCATAGCCCGGTCTGCCGCGCCACGGAATACCGATCTTCTCCATCAACGCGCGACACATCTCCAGCCACACGCCAAGCTCCGTTTTTTCGCTTCTGTTTTCGACGAAAAGCGAAGCGAAATCCTCGCGCATCATCGCGTCATATTGAAGAAGAAACGTATTTTCGAAGCCGTATTTTACGTTCACTTCCATTTGCTTGACCACGGGTGTGTAAAGATCCATCGGGCATCTCGGTTCACAGCCACGGACGAAATTGACAAGATTCATCACTCTTTTGTTCATCAGAAAAGCCAACCCCTTCTTTTTCTATTCGTTGTGATTGTATCACAGAAATCGTTTTTTGTCAATTCGAAACGAATATCTCAACGCGCAGTTGTAAAAAAA
>JBGVIG010000351.1:0-1544 GCA_045122995.1 Eubacteriales bacterium
ATCTCCATACGAAACTCCGCTCATATTTTTGGGAGGAAAACGCATATCTGCATTTTCTTTCCGATGAACACGCGCTGCTTGACGTTTGCGACATGCTCCTCGTTCTGGGCGGCGACGGCACCATGCTCGATTATGCCGTGCGTGCCGCTGAAAAAGCAAAACCCGTGGCAGGTATCAATTGCGGTCACCTTGGATTTCTCACCGCGATGGAAAAAACGGAGATCCAAAGACTGACAGAAATTGCCGCAGGAAACTATGAGCTGGAAGAAAGAATGCTGCTCGATGTGCAGATCGAAACCGATGCGTTTTCCAGCACCTATCACGCCATGAATGAAATCGTGGTGGCAAGCGGCGTTCATTCCAAGATCGCAGAATTTTCTCTGCTCGGAAAATCGGGCAAGCTCCTCGATTACCGTGCCGATGGGCTGATCATCGCAACACCGACAGGCTCCACAGCCTATTCTCTCTCCGCAGGCGGCCCTGTTATCGATCCCGTCGCTTCTCTGCTCTCCGTCACACCCATTTGTCCCCATTCCCTTTTGCGCGGCTCCGTCATTCTTTCTTCGGATACCGCACTGACACTTTCAGGCGAAACAAAAGATGAAAAATCCGATATTTATTTTGCTGTGGACGGTAAACATGACCAGCTCTTGAGCAAAGACGCCAAGATCCACATCGAAAAATCCAAATATACCGCAGGCATCGTCAAGATCGGTGAAAACCGTTTTTATGATATCCTGCAGACCAAACTCAACAGAAAATAACATGAGCTTTACGGCAAAACGCCGCGCAATAGAAAGGAATCCTAACCAATATGAAAAATTCCCGACACACACGAATTTTGGAAATCATCAGCGAAAATGTCATTGAAACACAGGACGATCTCATTGAAAAGCTTTGTGAAAGCGGCTACCCGGTGACACAAGCAACCGTTTCTCGCGACATCAAGCAGCTCGGTCTTGTCAAAACCGCAACCAAAGGCGGCGGATACAAATACGTTGCCGCAAGTGGTGACGCTTCCGGCAATGAAATAAAATTTAAAAATATCATGAAAGAAACCGTTCTCAGCGCACAAAATGCAGAAAACATCGTCGTTGTCAAAACATTTTCCGGTATGGCAAATGCGGCAGCGGCGGCAATGGACGCATTGGCAGGCGATGAGATCGTCGGCAGCATTGCCGGTGACGACACGATTTTCGTTGTTGTGCGCACCGACGAAGACGCGGAAAACTTCACCGAATACGTCAAAGAGATCATTGCTTAAGCAAGACAGATAAAAGGAAGGTAAAAGCTCTGTGTTAAAAGAACTCTATATCCAAAACATCGCCATCATCAAAAAAGAAACCGTTGTTCCCGGTGAGGGATTCACGGTTCTTTCGGGTGAAACAGGCGCGGGCAAATCCATCATCATCGACTCCGTGGGACTCATTATCGGCGAGCGCGCCTCGCGAGAGCTCGTCCGCGGCGGCGAAGAAAAAGCCACGGTTTCCGCGCTTTTCGAAGAAGTTTCTCCCGAAGTTTTGGCGTTTGCGGAAGAACTGGGC
>JBGVIG010000352.1:0-1437 GCA_045122995.1 Eubacteriales bacterium
CATCACGGTCACGGGAGTATCCACCCCGATAAATGGTCCGATCAATGAAACACCGACTGCACAGAAATTCATCGTGAGCTGAAAAACAATGAACTTACGAATGCTGTGAAAGATCGTTCGTCCATACAAAATAGCCTTGACGATAGAAGAAAAATTATTATCTAAAATGACGATATCGCCTGCCTCTTTGGCGACTTCTGTTCCGCTGCCCATTGCGAAACCAACGTCCGCATTTTTCAAAGCAGTCGCGTCATTCACGCCATCGCCCGTCATGCCGACAACAAGCGAAAGTTCTTGCGAAAGACGCACCAGTCGACTTTTATCTGTTGGCAAAGCACGAGAAATCACTCTTATTTGAGGCAGGATCTTTTTGACTTCATCGTCACTCATTTGAGAAAGTTCTTCTCCCGTCAAAACGATCTCTTTTGAGTTTTCCGTTAAAATTCCGGCATCTTTTGCAATAGAGATCGCTGTTTCTTTATGGTCACCTGTAATCATAATTGTTTGAATCCCCGCTTTTTTGACGGTTTCCACAGCGTTTTTAACTTCAGCGCGTAAAGGATCGCGAATCGCTACCAATGCCACAAGCGTCAATTTGGAAGACATTTCGTCAAAATTCTCATCTGCGATCGCCAAAACCAGACAGCGCATTTCATGAGCGGCAAACGTATCCAATTGCTGTTTCAAAAAAGAGGGAACGCCATATTTTTTTGCACCATTTGCATCAAAATATCCCGTGCATCGCGGAAGAATTTTTTCAGGTGCGCCTTTTATAAGCACAAGCTCTTTCCCATTTTCGATTTTTGCCCACGAATATTTTTTTGTGCTGTTGAATGGACAAGATGCTATCTTTCGAATAGTTTTGTATTTTTGTTCGATGGAGACGACAAATGCAAGAAGTGCTCGTTCTGTACTGTTCCCTCCAACCGCGTGCCCTGCGGTAATCACAGCAGAACTGTTCCCTATACAAGAGAGCGCCACAAGCTCTTCGAAATTTTTATGCTTTTTCAAATCATCGATGCTTCGATATACGTTTCCATCACCGGCAACCATTTTTTCCACGCTGAGATTTCCAGTTGTAAGCGTTCCTGTTTTGTCTGTAAAAAGAATATTTAGACTTCCTGCCGTTTCAATACCAACAAGCTTGCGAACCATGACGTAATCTTTTTGCATACGCATCATATTAGAAGAAAGCACCACTGTAATCATCATGGGCAATCCTTCTGGATATATATATTATAACTAACTAAATTATTCTTATGTTTCACATATGATCATGAACTTTCGTGATATTTCATCATTTTTCACACAATTTCACATCAAAACAAAAGAACCCCCGAAAGGAGGTTCTTTTGCTGTTTTGGAGGATCTATATGGAGAGAGTCCAAATCGGGACTACCACCCCCGATTGTGGTCGAATTTAAGCGATACCAAGGT
>JBGVIG010000353.1:0-19830 GCA_045122995.1 Eubacteriales bacterium
TCATTCCGACATTTTATTTCCTCATTGACATAATCCGCGAAAAACGCGCATCACATCAGCAAAAATAAGAGAATCACTCCCACCTTTCAGAAAAGAAAAGGTGGGGGTTGCATTATTGGATAAAGAATGATATAATAAATAAGTAAAGTATAAAAATTGAATCCATTTTATGAACATTGGAGGAAAAAACATGAATTTTATCAGAGAAAACGCAAGAGCGGCGCTCGGTAAAGCGGAAAGAAAACTTGCCGATATATTTGGCGAGCTTCTCACGGGTTCTTATAGTGCGGCGTTCACTTCCGTTTCAGAAAAAAACGTCATCGGTGTGGCAGGACTTCCCTTTACTGCTCCCATTCACGTTGCTATTTTGAACACCGCTGAAACTGCATGCTATGTAGAAGCATTCGGTGATGTCAGCCATCTTTTCGTCTTTGGCAATGAAGTTCGTCACTATACCACGGACGGCGAAGCTGTGATTCCTGAAGATATCAAAGCTATTCTTCTCAATATTTATAAGAACGTGTGCGAAAGTGCAGGCACCCTTGCTGAAAACGGCGATCATATCATCAATCTCAAGGCAGATAAGATCGGCACACACTTTGATGCCAACCTTCTCATCGGTAACCGCATTGGCTTCAAATCGCCCTTGCTCACCACACCGAAGGGTGCGATCGACTCTCTCGGTCGCGGTTCTTTCCGCGGCACAGCGGCAAGACAAGTCACCGCAACCCGTTATACTCTCATTCCCGAGCAGAACGGTGAACCTTGCAACCGTCAGTTCTATATCGTAGAAAACGGCAAACAGATCTTCTATTCCGCAGACGTGGAAACCAACGTGAAGAGCGCTTACTGCCGTCACTCTCATAACTACACCGAAATTACATACGAAACCGAATGCGGCCTCAAGATCACACGTGATCTTTTCATTCTTCCGCAGGAGGAAGGTATGCCCGAAGCGGTGGAAGCACAGCACGTCACCGTGGAGGACCTCTCCGGTGCAGACAGAAAACTCAAGGTCGTTTTCACAGGTATGTTCAGCCTCGCTTCCACAGAATCTCTCATGAATGACACCATTTATGCAAGTGTTACATGGGAAAGCAGCTTGCTTTATCAGAACGGCAAAGCTGTCGCTGTGGCACCCAATCCGTGGCCCGGCTACCTCAAAGTCCTCAAACGCTTCGCTACCGTGTTTGCCGATGGTGACACCATGGACGAATACACCGCAAACTACATTGATTTTATCGGTAACGGCACACTGGAAAAACCCCAGCACGTGGCACACCTCGCTTGCTCACCCGTGACCAAGATCGTTCCGTTCTTTGCGATCGCAAAATCCTTCACCGTTCCCGCAAACGGCAAAAACACAGTAGATCAGCTCACTGGCCTTGTAATCACCCCCGGCGGCAAAGATGATATGCTCGATGCACAGTTGAATCTGCTTATTGAAAAATATAAAGATCCGACAGCTGCACCTTGCGCTTTGCAGAAGGTCAAGGATTTCTCCGCAAAATATGCAAGCTTCCTCAAAGTCAAAACCAATGACGGTGACTTCGATGCTTATGTAAACAACAATCTTCCTTTCCAGGTTTATTATCAGTCTTATGTTTCCCGCTCCTTCGCATGGACACAGAAAGCATATCGTGAGATCGGTTTCCGTGAAATCCAGGATATGTATGCTTCTCTTTACTATATTATTGGTATGGGTGCAGACGGTCTTGCCAGAGAAATGCTCGGCAACTGGATCTCTAACGTTCATGAAATGGGTTATGCAAACCACAACTTCTATCACTCCGGTAAAGAACCGGGCATGTGTTCTGATGATGGTTTGTGGCTCGTACAAGCGATCTTCCGTTACATCTCCCTCACAGGTGATACTGATTTCTTGAACACAGAATTCCCCATCGCAGGAACCGAAGGCAAGACAAGATCTCTTTGGGAAACCCTTCTCGCTGTCGTTACCTACAGCGGCAAGATTTCTGTCGGCGCACATGGTCTGCCGCTTCTCGACAAAGCAGACTGGAATGACTGCTTGAAGCTCGATGACAATTGGATCAATGGCCCCGAAAAAGAAAAGCAGTACAAAGCACAGCTCGAAGCAGACGGCACCGAATATGGTGTTCCCTTTAAGAGCGAATTCTCTGAAAGCGTCATGAACGCCTTCCTTCTCAAGATCGCTTATGACGAACTTGCTGTGATCGCAGAACTTTCCGGCAAGGCAGATGCCAAAGCAGAAATGGAAAGCCTCGCAAAAGAACTTGCTGATCGTATCCAGACACACTGTTGGAAAGATGACTTCTTCGCAAGAGCACTCGTTGGCGGCAAGCGTGAAGGCGGTTATACTTACCTTGGCGCAGGCAAAGACGGCATTAGCGCAGACGAAAGTATCGATGGTACTTACTACCTCAATTCCTTTAGCTGGTCGGTTCTCGCAGATGTTGCCACCGAAGAACAGATCCGCATCATGCTCGACACCATGAAGCGTTATCTCGTGACCGATGCAGGCATCAAGCTCTGCACACCTGCAGACCTCGGCAAGCTCGCGCAAGGCACGGCAAGCAGCTCCTACTTCCCCGGCGACCGTGAAAACGGCGGTGTCTTCAAGCATGCGGCGATGATGGCAGCTTCCGCTTTCCTCAAGGCGGCAAAGACCGTTTCCGACGAAGCGCTTGCGGCTGAGCTCGCAGAAACCGCATTCTTTGCAATGGATACGGTTTACCCCTTCAAAACAATGGCACACCCCTACTTCACCAAGGGCAATCCTCGCTTCTGCACACAGTACAACAACACCACCACCGGCGAAAACATCGGCCCGATGCTCTCCGGCACAGCAAGCTGGCTGAATCTTACCCTCATGGAAATGCTCGGCATCGGCTATGACGGCGACGATATGGTATTCTCTCCCGTTCTGGAAGCAGATAAGACCGACGTTTCTTACACCGTTACCAACGGTGATACCGTTTTGAACGTAAACATCAAAAAGCCCGAAGGCTTCCACCGTGTGAATGAAAAGGCAACCTTCACCTTCGACGGCGTGCCTTTCAGCGGCAGAATGCCTCGTCCTGCCGACGGCAAAACACACGAGATCCATATCGTTCTCGTTTAAAAAAGCGGCAAGAGCCCTTGCGAAAGATTTTTCATCGTAAAATAAAAAGCATCTGCAATATGCAGATGCTTTTTATTGCTTTACAAAAGACTCGTAAGATCATACGAACCAAGATAAGCTTTCGTATTCATGACCATTTCACGGAAAAGCGCCTTTGCTTCTTCGCGCGTGCAGGTAACGAGAGGATCGTTGGCAAATACGTTAAAGATCGCGTCCAGATCACGATCTGCGATCGCACGGTCAAGCATTTCCTGCATACCTGAAATACGCGCTACCAGCGGATAGATCGTTGCAGGAACTTCTCCGGCAAACACAGGAGTAACTGTGCCTGAGCGGAAGACGGCATTGGTTTCCACCACAGCCCCCATCGGCAGATTCGGGATCTGTCCGCGGTTGGGCATGTTTACGTTGGTGACAAGTTCACAAAGTCCGAGAATGGAACGAAGTTGACGCACACCTTCCTCACCCGTACCGCGGATCTCCACTTGCATTTCACCCGTGCGAAGTGCTTCGCTCTTAGCAAGACGGTTTGCAAGGTCTTTTTTGCGCCATGCGACCGTGGTCAAGCCAAAGCCCCAACGCTCAATGGTGTCTGTTCCGCCAAGATACCATTTGCCTTCGCAAAATTCAGCAAGATGTCTGTCACCTGCCGCCGCGATATAGCCATATCTACGGAAAAGATCCATCTTCACTTTTTCGGTGCAAGCAAAACGAGCGTATTCATCACGGCTGATGGCAAGCGCTTCTTCCATACGCTTTCTGCCGGCTTCATTCATATAACCCGTTTCACCGTATTTTTCCACAAATTTTTCATATACGGGAAAAAGATCTATATTTTTATATCTTGCTTCGGTAAGCCAAGTGAAGTGATTGACCGCCACGGGATTGACCTTGATATCATGGCGGCTTTCGGCTTTGATGCCAAGGATATCAGAAAGCGCCGTCTTCAGCACATTCTGTGTGCCAAAAACTTCATGACAGCAACCAAAGGCTTTGATCTTCGGGAATACACGATAGAGCGTTTTAATGCAAAGCGTCATGGGGTTGGTATAGCTGATCACCCAAGCTTTCGGACAATATTCCTTGATATATCCCGCGATCTCCTCATACATCGGAACGGTGCGCATCGCACGAACAATGCCACCGGGGCCGGAGGTATCGCCCACCGATTGATAAATACCGTATTTTTCAGGAGTATGCACGTCGCTTTCCATTTCGTCAAACGTGCCGGGCATGATGGAAATGATAACAAAATCCGCACCCGTCATCGCTTCCTTGGCCGTTTTCACAGCATGATAATTCCAAATGGATTTTGCATCGGGCAGATCACGATATTTATTGCCAATGATCTCATTGTGGCAAGCAGCTTCATAGTCAATGTCATAAAGATAAACGTCACCCGAAATATCTTCTGCCGCAGCAAGGTCACTCATAAGTCCCCACGCCCAACCGCGTGAGCCACCGCCAACATATGCGATCTTGATGTTTTCCGCTTTATTTTCTTTATAGATCATATCCAAGTTCCTCCGGATTTTTCTTACTTCTTTCATTATAACGGAAAGTCTGTTTTCACGCAAGGAAAAACAGAAAAATATTTATATGATTTTATAATAAATATTTATCATAAGAGCTATCACAAAAAATGTCACCACACACAAGCAGGACTTTGCCCTGCACCCACAAAGGGGCATCGCCCCTTTGATCCCATTTGGAAAGGAAGATTCTATAAAAATAAAAGCTCTTTTCGCTTAAACGGTTAAAATTTTTTTCATTTATGAATTTATCTTATCGGATAACTTGACTTATCGCCGAAAAAATGGTATCATTATTTTGTTAAAGATTTTTGAATCAAAAATGAACAAAAAGGGGGATAGTTGCAAAAATTCGCGGTCTTTATGACAAATCCATGAACAATAACAACTCGGAGGTTAATCTATGAGCTTTCTTATTGAAGCTGTATCTCAGCTGACCATTCAGCAGGTCGCCATGTGGATCATTGGCGGCATTTTGATCTATCTTGCCATCAAAAAAGACATGGAACCCGCGCTTCTTCTCCCCATGGGCTTTGGTGCGATCCTTGTTAACATTCCGCTCTCTCCCGTTATCGCGGAAAGCGGTATCATTCGTTCTCTCTTTGCTGTCGGTATCGAAGCCAGCGAAGCAATGCCGCTTCTCCTCTTCATCGGTATCGGCGCAATGATCGACTTTGGTCCCTTGCTCACCAACCCGAAGCTTTTCATTCTCGGCGGTGCAGCACAGTTTGGTATCTTTATCACCGTTATTCTCGCTGCTATGATCGGCTTCCCGATCAACGACGCAGCTTCCATCGGTATCATCGGTGCGGCTGACGGTCCTACAGCGATCCTCGTTTCTCAGATCCTCAAATCCAATTACACCGCAGCGATCATCGTCGTTGCTTACTCTTACATGGCACTCGTTCCGATCGTGCAGCCCGTTGTTGTAAAGGCTTGCACCACCAAAAAGGAACGCATGATCCGCATGGCTTATAACCCTGCGTCCATCTCCAAGACCACTCGTATCCTCTTCCCGATCCTCGTAACTCTCATTTCCGGCTTGATCGCTCCCGATTCTCTTTCTCTCATCGGTATGCTCATGTTCGGTAACTTGATCCGTGAATGCGGCTGTCTGAAATCTCTTTCCGAAACCGCTCAGACCGTTTTTGCAAACATCATTACTCTTCTTCTCGGTATCACCATCGCGTTCCAGATGCAGGCAGAAGCATTCCTTCGCTTCGAAACCCTCATCATCATGGCGCTCGGTCTTTTCGCATTCGTATTTGACACCATCGGTGGCGTTATGTGCGCAAAGATCATGAATATCTTCTCCAAGAACAAGATCAACCCCATGGTCGGTGCGGCAGGTATCTCCGCATTCCCGATGGCTTCCCGTGTGGTTCAGAAAATGGGCCTCAAGGAAGATCCTACCAACCACTTGCTCATGCACGCTGTTGGTGCGAACGTTTCCGGTCAGATCGCTTCCGCAATCGTCGGCGGTCTTATCATCGGTCTTGTATTGTAAGAAAGGACGGTATCCAATATGTTTGATAATCTCACCCCCATGAACTGGGAAACCATTAAAATGTCCCTGAACATCACATGGCAAGGTCTTCTTGCGATCTTCGTTGTTATCGGTCTTATCATCGTTGCTGTAAAGCTCACCACCTTCATCACAGGTAAGCTCGAAAACAGAAAAAAGAAAAAAGGCTAAATATCGTGGGGCTTCTCCCCACACCCCACCAAGGGACATATCCCTTGGAACCCCGATAGCTCACCTATCATAGCGAGATCTATTCGAGGAATTTCCTACAGATAAAAAATCTCTCCCATTTTGGGAGAGATTTTTTATTGGGATTCCAAAGGGGCAAGCCCCTTTGGCAGGTGCAGGACAGCGTCCTGCTCAAGCATTGTAATAAAGAACGAGGAACACAACGGAGATGAGAATCAAAGCAATGCCGATCCAGATCAGGAAAAACGGAACGGCTTTTCTTTTTTCCTTTTTCTTCATTTTATATTCGTAATAGCCGCCTTCATCACGATTTTTTCGAAACGGTGTAAAAAGCCAGATTACGGAACGAAAACCATACGAGATGATGTCAAGCGTACCTGCATGAGCCGCCACAAAGAGAAGCCCAAAGCCGAAATACATAAATCCCACGATGAAAAAGCCATCGCTGATCGCCTGCATGATCTGCTGTGTGGTTTCTGATTCAAAGATTCCCTGCCAATACATGATGAGCGCGGCAAGGATCAAAGCCACCACAGACGCTATTACGTATTTTTTCAATGTGTTTTTCATGTCTTATTTCAATTCTTTCACGTATTTATCAAATTCCTCGGTGTTGCAGTTTACGAAGTGACCGGGTGCAACCTCACGAAGTGTAGGCTGTTCCTTGCTGTAATCATGCTCTGCAAGAGGATTATACGTGATTCTCTTGCGCTGTTTTTCGTAAACGGGATCGGGGAGCGGAATCGCGGAAAGAAGCGATTTCGTGTAGGGGTGAAGCGGATTTTTGAAAAGCTCATCGGAAGGAGCAAGTTCAACGAGCTTACCGTAATACATAACGCCGATTCTATCCGAGAAATATTTGACAACGGAAAGGTCATGTGCAATGAAAAGAATGGTAAGACCGAGCTGATCGCGAAGGTCGTTGAGCAGGTTGATAACCTGCGCCTGAATAGAAACGTCCAGCGCGCTGACAGGTTCATCCGCGATGATGAGTTCAGGTTCCATGATAACGGCTCTTGCAACGCCGATACGCTGCTTCTGACCACCCGAAAATTCGTGCGGATAACGGGAAGCGTGTTCCTTCACAAGACCAACGAGCTCAAGGATCTTGAATACCTTTTCGTCGATGACCTTTTTATCTTTTTCACCATTGATGACAAGGCCTTCCGAGATGATATCGCGAACCGTCATACGAGGGTCAAGAGATGCTACGGGGTCCTGGAAGATCATCTGGATCTTGGTGACGAGCTTGCGGTCTACGTGCTTGTGATCGTGGATCGCACTTGCCATTTCTTTTTTCTGTTCTTTGATGAACGCTTTGGTTTCTGCAGTCTTTTTCGCGATAGCCGCCGCATCAGCGCCCGACTTTTTGAACGCTTTCAGCTCTGCTTCCGCATTTTTGATCGCGTCTTTGTAGCATTTTGTGCCTGCCGCGATGCGTTTGCCCTTGAAGAATACATTGCCCGAGGTAATGTCATAAAGACGGATAACGGAACGTCCCGTGGTGGTCTTACCGCAACCGGATTCACCTACAAGACCGAAAACTTCGCCCTTGTGAACCTCGAAGCTGACGTCATCAACCGCTTTAAGAGATTTGAAATATTGGCAAAGGTGATCAACCTTCAGCAAAACTTCTTTATTGTTTTCCATTATTGTTCACCTCCACGTTCACGCATTCTCTGGATTCTTTCGGTAACGATCTTCGGCGGATCGACCTTCGGTGCATTTTCATGGAGCAGCCATGTTGCCGCAGAATGTGTTTCCGAAATACGGAACATCGGAGGCTGGAGCTCGTAGTCGATTTCCAAAGCATATTTGTTTCTCTCTGCGAAAGCATCGCCTTCGGGAGGATAGATCATGTTCGGAGGCGTACCGGGGATCGCTTCCAAACGTTCATTGGTATCAAGGTCGGGCATGGAGGAAAGAAGTGCCCATGTGTACGGGTGTGCAGGACGGTAGAAAACGTCTTCGGAAGTACCGCATTCTACGATCTTACCTGCGTACATAACGGCGATTCTGTCTGCCATGTTCGCAACAACGCCGAGGTCGTGCGTAATAAAGATGATGGAAAGCTTGCGCTGTTCCTTAATTTTGTTGATAAGTTCGAGGATCTGTGCCTGAATGGTTACGTCAAGTGCTGTGGTCGGCTCATCGCAAATCAAAATGTCAGGGTTTGCGGCAAGCGCTACGGCAATAACGATACGCTGGCGCATACCGCCGGAAAATTCGAAAGGATACTGGCGGAAACGCTTACGGGGGTTAGCGATACCAACCTCTTCCATCAGCTTGATCGCTCTGTGTTTTGCCATCGCTTTTGTCACCTTATAAACAATGCCGGAAGCATTTGTTTTGAGGTAGTCGATAAGTGCAACGGTTTCTTTCTCAAATTCACGTCTGGTAAAGGTCTTGACAACAAGCTCATAATGTGCGCGCAAACGTTCAAGAATATTCAAGATGTCCTGTTTTGCTACACCAAGATCAATGAGTGCCGCCGGAACGACCTTCCATTCGGGCGTTTTGCCGCTTGCAACCAAGCGGTCATATTTTTTCTGCTGTTTATCGTGAACTTTCTGCACAGCGTTGTTTCTCGGGATCGCCTGGAAATAGCTGTCGATCGCATGGAGAAGGCTGGTGCCGAAGGTGTACGCGATGTTGTCTTTGTTGATCTCAAGACGGTCAATGGAATCCTCCACCGCTTCGATCAAACGCTTTGCGTAGTCCATAACCGCTTTTTTATCCAAAGCTTCGGTCGCAAAGACAAAGTCCGCCTGGCTGAGAAGAGCCAAAACTGCTTTTTTCTTTTCTGCGTAAACACGCGCGGAATAACGGAGAGCGATCTCTGCGTCGCTGAGGAATTCGCGCATAAAGTTATCGTCAAGATACTTGAGCAGATATTCGTTCAGCGCGGCGATGGTCATATTCGGGAGAGGCTTGTCGCTGAACTGCAGATAATAGCCCATGCGGAAGAAGTTCGGTTCATCCTTTTTCTGTGCCGCTTCCAAAATGCCAACGATGCTCGTAAGATTTGCCGAAACTTCTGCAAGATCGCCTGCTTTGATCTTCTTGGAAAGATCTTTTTTGATCGCTTTGATCAGTTCTGCGAGTTTTTCAGCATCTTCTTTCACGAAATAATCGTTGTAAGTCTTGTCTGCCAAAGAAAGAACGTCGTCGATCTTATCCTTGATGCCTTCAAGAGATTTCTTTTCAATGAGGAACGTGATCTCTTTGATATAAGGGATCGCTTCCTCTGCCGCCTCCTTCGCTTCGTTATATGCCTGTTCAAGCTCGGTGTGCTTGAATTCAAACGCATTGAAGTTTTTGCAAGCGGTGCGAATTTCTTCTTCGGACTTTGCCTTCACGGGCATCATACCGGAGATCTTTTCGTATTCGCCCTTCGCGATGGCGGTCACCATCGTTTCTTCGAGGAGCTTCAAGGTGTTGTTAAAAGCGATCTTGCTGGCACGCTGTCTTGCTTTGCCCTTGAGGATCATCGCTTCGGTAAGCTGTTTGCCGATTCGCATGATGGGGTTAAGGCTCGACATCGGATCCTGGAAGATCATCGCGATCTTGTCACCGCGGATACGGCAAAATTCTTCTTCGGAAATTTTGAGCAAGTCACGGCCATCATAAATGATCTCACCGCCCTCGACGATGGCATTGCCCGCGAGGATACCAAGAATGGATTTAGAGGTTACGGATTTACCGGAACCGGATTCACCTACGACAGCAAGCGTTTCACCCTGATGGAGATCAAAGCTGATATCGCGCACGGCTTGCACTTTGCCGTTTGCTGTTTTAAAAGAGATTCGTAAATTTTTAACTTCAAGTTTCTTTGCCATGATATTAGTCCTCCACGCCCTTCAAAGATGGGTTGAACGCATCTCTAAGCCCGTTACCGAAGAGGTTGAACGAGATCATAAGGAGCGAAATAAAGAGTGCCGGGAAAAAGATAACGTGCGGGTGTGTGGCAAGAAGGTTGTTACCGCCAGAGAGCAAAGTACCTACGCTCGTCTGCGTGGAGCTTTCGAGGTTAACGATACCGAGGTAAGTGAGGCTCGATTCGGAGAAGATAACGCCGGGGATCGAAAGCACGCTACCCGTGATGAGTGTACCCATCGCGTTCGGGAAGATATGCTTGAACATAAGGCGGGAGTCCTTTGCGCCGAGAGTTCTGGCAGAAAGGATATATTCTTGCTTTTTGAAGCGGTAGAACTGCATACGAGTACGAGCTGCCATACCGATCCAACCTGTTAACATAAAGGCAAAGATGAGTGACCACACCGGCCCCACCTTCGATGCCAGATGCAACTGGAAGAGTGACATGACGACCATGCTCGGAATGCTACCCAAGACGTCGCTGATACGTTCCATGATGATATCCACAGCACCGCCGTAATAACCTTCGATCGCGCCATAGATCGCGCCGATGAAAAGGTTTACAAAAGATACGCCAAGCGCAAGGAGAAGAGAGAATCTCGCACCTGCTGCAAGACGGGTAAGAATATCCTGGCCTTTTGCGTTTGTACCGAAAAGGAAGCAGGGTTCTTCACCGTAGCGATACTGGAAGTAAGTATACTTGAATACGCGGCAAACATAGGTTTTTGCGGAAGAAGTACCACCGATTCTTGCGTAACGGTATCTGCCGTTGTCACCTTCGATACGAATGCTGTCGTAGCCGTCATCATTACCGGTGGTGAGATAGATATCATCATATTCACCGTTGGAATTGAGGATCGGCGCACCCTTCATATCGCATTCATACCAAATGTTTGCGTCGGTCTTCATCGCGCCGTTTTGGATCTTGGAAAGATTAACGGCAGGATAGATAACCTGAATGCCTGTTTCATTCTGCCAAGCCTGAATATCCTTGAACTGTGCTTCGGTAAGTGTCATATAATACATACCGTTTTTGATGTAAGAGTCCATGCGCACGTCATAGAACGTGGTTCTGGACGTACTGGAAGGATCTCTGTAGTTTTCACGGTAAACCTTAGGCATGATCTCAGCACCGGTTTCGGCTTCGATCGCTTTCCAGTAGTAGTAATCGCTCTTGTTGAGCGTTACGCGCTGACAACCGTCCCAAATACCGAGAGGAGTAAGAAGCTTATTCTTCGGCAAAAGTGTGGTGTACTGCAGATATGTAGTGTCTGTCAATGCTTCTGTATAGTTGGTAGAAGCGATGATGGGTGTGAAAATGGAGAAAAGGAGAAGGAAAAGAATGATGCAAGCAGCAACAACCGAGCTTTTATTCTTGCAAAATCTCGTCCAAACGTCCTTTGCATAGCTGACGGGCTTTGTATCAAACTTCTTGTCCGTCACACGTTCAGCCTTATTGGCGAACTTAAATTTTTCCATGGGAATCTTATTGTAATCCATTTATTTTTCCCCCATTCTGATACGAGGATCCACAAATCCATAGCTAAGGTCAACAAGAAGACCGGAGAAAAGACCGACCGCTGTGTAGAAGCAGTTGAGAAGCATATAGAAGTTGTAGTCAAGAGAGGTGATCGAGTTGAGGTAAAGAGGACCTACGCCGGGAATACCGAAGATCTTTTCGATAACAAGAGAACCACCGATGATACCGATAAATTCACCCATGATCATCGGGAAGATCGGCACCATGGAGTTACGAAGTGCATGGCGCACGGTCGCCTGACCGCGGGTAAGACCTTTGGTTCTCGCGAGGAGCATATATTCACCTGTGAGAACTTCGCAAAGCTCCGCTCTGGTATAACGAGCAAGACCTGCGATCGTACCGAAGCCGAGCGCGAGAACCGGCGGAATAATGGAAACAAACATTTTCCATGTAAAATAATCCGTACCTGCGAGCATCTGCATCGGGAAAAGCTGCCATTTGAAGCAGAGCAGATATTGTACGAGGAACGCGTAAACGTAAGAGGGAACAGAAATGAAGATCATAACCCCCGTGGAGATCACGTGGTCCTGCCATTTGTTTTTCTTGAGCGCGGCATAAATACCGAGCATCAGACCGATCGGAACGGCAAAGAGCATGGTATAGGTGTTAACAAGCATGGTGGAAGGAAGCTTGCTGAGGAAAACGTCCCAGCAGTCCTGACCGGCATAAAGCTTTTCGGAAACACCCCAGTCACCGCCGATCAGCGTTTTCTGAATGAAAATGCCGTACTGCACGAGAATCGGTTTATTATAACCAAGCTTTTCTCGACGCATTTCAATGATGGCCTGGTCCTTGCCAAACTGCTGTGCTTCCGTTGTCGGCAGCAGCTTTACAAGAATAAAGCACATCGATGTGATGATGAAGAACACCATCAACATCAAAAGAATTCGTTTTAATACATATTTAACCATAAAGTTGTACCAATCCTTCTGCTGAACTCTACCCTTCCGGGCAGGCAAATTGCATTTGCGAGCTCTTTAGGATCTCATCGGACGCCCGAAAAGACACCGAAAAAGCGATTAAAAAGCGTGCAAATGCAATTTTCTCAGCATTCGCAATCTATTTCGTATTTTTTATAAAAATCCGTAAATAACACGCTACCCCCGAGAGAAAAACCCTCGGGGGAGCCAAAATCCAATTGCCCCGTTTTGACGGGTTATGGTTTATTTGTAGTTAAGAGTGCCGCCCTGTTCAGCAACGAATGCTTCCCATTCAGCGTCAGTGTAGTAGTACTGATAGTACTTGATGCCACCACGGCCGATACCGTAGATGTAATCTTCTGTGTAGTACTTGATCTGCATACCCTTAAGAGCAGCGGAACCGTCGTCCATGATCGGGATCATGTCGTAAGACTGAAGAACTGCACCTTCGAGTGCGCCAAGGATATCAAGGCGAACGGAAGCAGGAACGTCTTCGTCAGCAGAGCCTGCGGAGAAGGTCTTTTCTGTGCCGTCAGCAGCAACGATGGTGATTTCAGTACCGGAGATAGCCTGTGTCCAATCCCAAACGGAAGCGGTGTAATCAACGCCGTCGATGGAGATGGTGAGAGTTTCAGCAGAGGTATCCCAAGAGGGGTCATACTGATAGTTGGAGGAAGTGTAAGCTTCCATAAGACCGTAGGGGTCAAGAGCAGAACCGTTCCAGCCTACACCGAAGAGAAGGTTAACCTGGTTGGATTTAAGGGAGTCAGCAAAAGCGTTACCGATGGTATCGTCTCTTGTGAAGGTAAGTTTGCCTTCGAGCTTAGTGCCCTTAACAGCTTCTGTGTAGTTGTTTACGAGGAAGTCGTAACCGTTGTTGTAGAATACGGAAGAAGCGCTGGGAAGACCAATGCAGATTTCAACAACGTCATCTTCGTCCATAAGGCCTTCGTTGATAGCAATTTCGTAAGCCTTGTTGAAGTATTCTTTACCCATGTCAAGGTTGTAACCTGTGATGGATTCGATAGCGTCGTCCTTAGTAGCGTAGAGCTTGCCTTCGCCAACTTCGTCAGAAAGGCCCCAGAACTCTACGAGAACGTCTTTTGCCTGTTCAGTAGTTCTGTATGCAGTACCTGCTTCAGGGTCAGAGATGATAAGATCAGAGAATACGCCGAATGCAGGGCTGTTTGTGGGAGAAGTTGCAAGGCAGAAGGGAGCGCGGTCGAGAGAGAAGGAGAGAGCCTGACGGAATTCCTTGATGGTAAGGATAGTCTTGTTGGTGTTTTCCTTCTTAGCCTGTTCAGCAGTCAAAGCTTCGAGGTCAGGGTTAAGAGCAATAAAGAATGTGGACGCACCCTTGGTGTAGTAGGTGTGTTCAGATTTGGAGTATTCTTCCATCTGAGTTTTGTCGAGGCCCTTGCCATCGAGTTTACCCTGGAGGAACATTTCCATTGCAGTTGCGGGTTCAGCAATATAATCGTAAACGATCTTTGTTGTCCAGTAACGGTTTTCGTTTTCTTTGTCGTTGTAACCGAAGTAGTAGGGGTTCTTAACGAGAGTGAACTGCTTGTCGTTCTGGAAGGATTCGAGCATGTAAGGACCATAGGACATGGTGGTTTCTGCGGAAGTACCGTAGGTGTTGTAGTATACGCCGTCTTCCATAGTGATGCAAGACTTGTAGAGGTCTTCGTGAACGAGCCATGCGCTCATGTTGTACTTAAGGTCAAAGCCTTTGAGGGGAGCTTCGAGAATATAAACAACTTCATAGTCGGAAACAGCTTTTACACCAACTTTTTCGATGGACATTTCTTCGTAAGTGGTGGTATAGAACATGTAGTTTACAACATCTTCTTTGGTTTCGTTCCAAGCTGTAGTGGAGATAACGCTTGCGAGAAGGTCGATGTTTTCATCGGTTACAGCCATTTTACCGTCAGCATCGTGAGCTGCAAGAACTGCGTCCCAGTTAGCCATGTTGAAGTATGTGTCAGCATATGCATCAACGTAAGCCTGGAGGGAGTTGCCGCTGCACCAGTCGAGTGCTTTGGTAGCAGTGAAGTAGATAGCTTTGCCGTCGTTTGTTGTGTAAACGCCGTCAGCACCTTTTACGAGGTCTGCAAGAGTGTAAGCTTCGGTAGCGCCGTTGTCTTCTTCAATGGTCTGGCCCTGGTAGAAGTAGTTCTTTGCGTTAACGAGTTTGAAAGAACCGCTGTAAACGGAGTCAGCTCTGTAGTTACCTGCTACAGGGTTAAGAAGAAGTTCGATGGAGTTTACAAAGTTCTGCGCGGTGATGGGAGTGCCGTCCTGCCATTTGATGTCTTCGCGGATTGTAACTTTCCATGCTTTTGCGGTATCGCCTTCAGCGATGCCCCATTCTTCGCCAACGTAGTCTGCAGTTACGTCAACGGGTTCGCCGATAGCCATATCGGGAACGAGTGCGTAACCGTCGTAGGTTTCGTTGTAATCGAATGTGTAGAAGCCTGCCATGAGGTAGTCTGCGAGTTCGCCGTCTGTTGCGGTTTCATAGTCATGAATATTCCAAACAGTGGGGAATGTAGAGAGATAAGTGTTGTAAGTGTACTCTGCACCTTCCTGTTTTTCAAGCTCAACGATGAAGTCGGGAAGCTTTTTGCCACCGCAAGCGGTGAGAACTGCGCAAGCTGCAACGACCATAGCGAGAGCCAAAACAAGAGAGAGTACTCTCTTCATTTTCTGGAACATGGTTTTGTTCTCCTTTTATAATATAAATTTGACCAACCAAACAGCACAAAAGAGAAACTTTGTGAAGATGCATGCATCTTCACAAAAAAGGGGTACCCCTTTTGCGCTCGATTGGCCTATAAATTACAAAATACCGACAAAAACATAGCGGTAAACGGCATTTTCCGCCATGAGTTGCCGGACATTGCATAGTTGGTATTGTAGCACAAAAATAAACCGTTGTCAACATTTTTGTATACATTTTTCGCATATTTGTTAACAAAATATTCACCTTTTCCTAATCATTTTTCACAATACCGCCTATTTACGTTCCTTTTTATTCTATGTATGCGTATATTTTTTGGTGCATCTTTTTTATCAAAGCAAACACCGGCGCGCCTTTTACTCTTGACCGCAAAAGAATTTTATGATAGAATATAAGAATATGAAAAATAAAATGACACCAAAGGACATAAATCATGAAAACCAAACACGCACCGCACATCTCCGCTTATGACGCGGAAATTCACCACGCAAAAAACGCCGGTAAGATTATCGCTTTTTATGCATTTTTCTTGAGTCTGGCGTTTCTCATTGCCACGCCTATCGCCATTAAAGTCACAAATGAAACGGATTTCTGGCAGAATTTTCTTCGGATCCTGACCTCTCCCTCCAAGCTCGTCACAGACTATTTCGCCCTCGGCGGACTTGGCAGTGCTTTTTTCAACGCCGCTCTTTGCGGTCTTGCCTGCAACATCATCATTCAAGTCAGCCGTGTGAAAGCCTCCGCCACCACCTTTGCAGGCTATATGCTCGTCGTGGCACATTGCTTTTACGGTCTTAATTTTCTGAATATGTGGCCGCCGTTCATCGGTGTCCTCATCTGCTGTAAGCTCACAAAAAAGCGCTATCGTGAAAACGTTCACGTTTCTCTTTTTGCTACAGCGCTCGGTCCTTTCATTAGCGACTTCCTTTTCCGTTACACCCTCGGTGAACGCTTCGCCCTCGGTGAAGTACAGACCACCGTGCTGGGTGTCATTTTAGCACTCCTGTTCGGCATCTCCGTTGGTTTTGTCGTTCCTGCGCTTCTCCCCGGCACCACCGCCATGCACCGCGGTTACAATATGTATAAAGCAGGACTTGCCATCGGGCTGCTCGGTGTTTTCATCTATGCCTTCATGTATCGCACCCTCGGCATCGAATCCCCCGATGCTCTTGCCATTGAAAATCCCGCCTACTATGCCCTGCCCTATGCTTACCGCGGATTTATGAATGTGTTTTTCCTCATTCTTTTCACGGTGACGATCTTCATGGGCTATGCCTTCAATCGTTTCAGCTTCCACGGCTACAAGCAGCTTCTTCACAGCACAGGCTACGGCACAGACTTCCTTGACAAATTCGGCATGCCCGTTTGTCTGATCAACGTGGGCGTTTATGGGCTTTGTATCCTCGCATATCTGAATATCATCTTCATTTTGCCCGAAATTTTCCCGTTTCTCCCTGAAGGTGTCGGCTTCACAGGTGCCACCGTTGGTGTAACGTTTGCAGCCCTCACCTTTTCCGCAGACGGTCAGCACCCTCGCACCGTTGCGCCTATTGCGCTTGGATACCTGCTTTTGCTCGTCCTCACCTGCATCATCTGTCTTGTTTGCCGTATGGACGTGCCGTGGACACTTTCCACACAAGGCTACATCAACGGCATCGCCTTCGCCACAGGTCTTTGCACCTTCTCGGGTAAATACGGCTGGAAGATCGGCGTTTTGGCAGGCTTTGTCAGCGCCATCATCTGCACCTCCACAGCCGCGATGCACGGTGGCTTCGTCCTTTACAACGGCGGCTTCAACGCAGGTCTTACCGCGCTCATTCTTCTTCCCATTCTTGATTTTTACAAAGTCAAGCCGAAATTCGAAGACGACGTATAAGCAGCACAAGGGCGCTGCCCTTGACCCACTCAAGGGACTCGTCCCTTAAGAATCCCGATGTGGGAGATATATTTACAAAAAAAGTGTAGGATTTTTGTCCTACACTTTTTCATTTCACAGCATTTTTCGAATATAATCCGCCACCCATTTGCCAAGCTTTTCTGTCGCTTCCTTTGCAAAATGGACGTTATCCGATTTCGGAAAATCGGGTGAATTTGCCACGAGCGCATAAAGATCGTCCACGGGATAGTCATTTTCCATGGCAAATTTTCTGATAAAATCATTGCGTTCATGAATAAACACATTATATTCGGGCTTCACTTCTACCGAAGTGGTGCCGGGTGCGGACATCGGAGTACTTGTCACAAGAATAAGCTTCGCCTGCGGTTGATTGCGGCGCAAAACTGCCACGATATCACAAATCCCTTGCATATAAGTTTCAAGCGGCACGAGCGTATCGTTGCAACCGCCGTGAAGACCATTGTTAAAATGGATCACATCATAGCGATAACCATTCAAAGGGCCTGTCATAAGGTCGATTTCTGCTGTCAAAATGGGATCTCCCGCACAGCGTGAACCGCAAAGCTTATCAATCGCGATGCGTTCCGGTTTATAAATGGCTTGCACATGATCGCGATAGCTTCTGGTGATGCTGTCACCAATGAGAAGCACACGGCGGCGATCAAAATCCCCCGCTTTTTCCCACCAAAAATCATTCCATTCCGCATATTCTCTTACATAGGACATGTCTGAATTTCCTTTCTTTTATTTCAGTTTTTTAGGATATTTCTCACGGAGCTCCCCGATAAAGGGCGATTCCGCATTTTTCACGGTTAAAAGATAAACTTTTTTCTTTGCGCGCGTCATCGCGACGTAGAAAAGACGGCGTTCCTCCGCATACGGATATTTTTCCGCACTTGCGAGCAAACAACGCGCGATCTCATGATCGGTGACACGGCTGGGAAAGCCCATCGTTCCGCTTTTGTTGTTGAGGATAAAAACGTAGTCCGCTTGTAAGCCTTTGGCTTTATGAGCGGTCATAAAGCAGATAGAAAGATCTCCCCTTTCGGCATAAGAATATTCGGTGATGCCGAGATTTTCTGAGGTCACTTCTAAAGATGCAATCGAGTCGAGCATTTTTCTGTCAGAAAGATAGCGCCCGATGAGAAAAACCGTGCTTTTTTTCGGAAGCTTTTCGAGTGTTTGTGCCATCGCAAGCACTACCTCCTGCTCCGTATCCCCCGAAAGGAGAGAAAGCGAAAAGCCTTTCACACGGCTTGTGCTGCTGATGTTTTTCTGAATTTGCAGAGGATTTTGCATGATAAAATCACCGCTGACCTCGGCAAGCGACGGCGGAAAACGGTAAGTGGTTTCGATCTTATCCACACGGGTTTCCCCCCAATATTTTTCAAAGCGCAAAAGATGATCAAGGTCACTTCCTGCAAAACGATAGATGCTTTGCCAATCGTCCCCCACACAGAAAAGCGAAAAGTCCGCATTTTTCCGAAGACTTGCAAGCAGTCGATAGCGCGAGGCAGAAATATCCTGATATTCGTCCACGATCACGTAGCGATAAGGATTTTCCACCTTCTTTTTTCGCACATAGCCCGTGGCAAGTGCGATCATATCATGAAAATCGATCTCACATTCCTGCTCAAGGTGCATCTGATAGCGCTCATAAAGCGGTGTGATGACTGCCATCATTGGCACAGCCCGCTCCGCGCCAAGTCTTTTTTCTAAGAGTACACCAAGCTTTTCCGGTGTATAACTGCCGTTTTTCATCAGATTGATCACGGTTTCCAAAAGGCTCACCGCATCTTCTGTCACATTTTCTTCGGAAAAGCACTGAACATAAGCATCGGCATAGTTTGTATCAGAAAGAAGCTCCGAAAGCCGCTCGGGAATCCATTCACCCAGCGAAAGCGTGGTCAGCGTTGGTGTTTTTCCTGTCGCTTTTGTGATGATATCCAGCCCGAGCTTATGAAAGGTGGAAACGGTGATCTCCGCGCCCGTTTGTATCTGCAAGCGCTCACGCATTTCGGTAGCAGAAGCATTGGTAAAGGAAAGCACGAGGATCTGATCAGACGTATATTTACCCGTCTGCAAAAGATATTTGACCTTGCCGATGATCGTTGTGGTCTTGCCTGTTCCCGCACCTGCGATGACGAGCTGATTTTTCGCATCGGCAAGGACACATTCGATCTGCTGAGGATCCAGAGTATGTCCTTCCACGTTACCGATCGCGGTGATCCTCTCTTCTTTTTCTTTTTGCAAAACGGTGCTGTTATGTGCTTCGATCTTAGCATCAAGACGCTTCACATAAGCGGAAAGCTCGTGTCTTGTGTCCAAAAGCTTTTGAAAATGATCCGCTTTTTCGAGGTCTTTGATACAAAAATGCTCCGTTTCAGAGAGCAAAGCCGTGTTTTTCACACGCCAGACTTCAGCGAGCGCTTCGTCCACAGCCGTGTTTTCATCAAAAAAAAGAGCGTTATATTCATATTTTGCGTATTCCATTTTGGTGATATA
>JBGVIG010000354.1:0-4245 GCA_045122995.1 Eubacteriales bacterium
GATGTTGCAATGTTTTTGATGGTAACATCACAAATATCAGACGGAAGTCCTTCCACCTTGAAGTGCTTTTCAAGATGCCAATCAAGACCCGTCAAGGCAATGGAATCGTCCTCGGTGAAGCCCGTAATATTTTCAATCGTAATATGATGACAGCCTTGGCGCAGATCGATGCCATCCGCGTTCTTAACAAGGATTTCCTTATATTTTGAATGCTTCAGCCCATGATAGACATTACCCTCCGCATCGATCGCCGTATCATTCGCACAAAAATCAATATTTCCGAGATAGCCGCCAGAGCAATACACAAAATTCAAAGCCCAATGGCGCTGATTGCGACAGGAAATGCCTTTGATCATAAAGCCATTAACATTCGTAAACAAAATGAGATTGTTTTTCCAGATTGGCGGCAATCCATTCTGCATATGATTTCGTTCCGAAAGTCCGTTATATTCTCCACCGTCAAGAATTGCTGTTCCGCGTCCGATGATGGAAATATTAGTATCCGTGCCGTCTATGGTTTTGCCAAGTTCGGTATCGTGATTTTCATTCACAAAAATATTGCTGTAACAGCCATCGGCAAGACGCAAATGACAATCCTGCAAAATCAGCGTAAAGTTCGACGGAATACGAATCGACTCGTCTATGATATAGTTACCGGTGATTACGGCGTTTCGCGTTTCGTTTTGAACCGCTTCTTCAATTTGCTCGGCGATATACGCCGAACCGTTTGCTGTAAATTCTTTATTCATAATTATCACAACCCTATAGCAGATTTTTCATATCCATTATATCACGAACGTGAGAACATATCAAGAAAAAAAACTCTCGCAAAATCCAATATTAAATATAAAAAACTAACAGAAAGGAGGGCGCTATGACAGACATCAAAATGCAAAACACCTTGTTCACAGAATAAAGGAGGACTATATGCCACAAGAAACCAAAACCATTCAAACCATCGACATGGAAACGTTGATGGCAACAAATGAGTTATGAAGCCGACTACACAAGGCATTATTTTTGATATCGAATTTCTCCAATCTCACCATGACCCGTAGAAAAACCATCGCCGTTTACATCATCAAAAACAACAGTTTTTACAAGCATCGAGGTATCTCTCGGTTTTTCTCCGTTCACGGTGATGTTTTCCATCTCTATCGTGTCAACACGCGAAGAAATATATGGATCAAAGACCTCTTTTCCTCTGTGGACCACGGATTTCGGACCCACACAAACAAGATAAGAAAGCGGATATTGTTCCTTATAAAGCGTCAATACGATATTCTTAAAAGATATATATCCAATATTTGCACCCAGCTCAAAAGCGGCAAAATGGCCTCTTATCGGATCACCATTCTGATACACGTCAAAGCCATCGATCGGCGCGCAAAGATCAACCACAATATTCTCAAAAAAGAGATTATTACCCGATCCCGCATCACCCCATTCCGGTTTTTGACCAAGGAGATACGACGGTGTCTGCAAATAAAGCTTGAAGGTACGGATTCCCTTGATATCCTTGAATACGGCATCAAAAATTCCGCAATCTACCGTACTTCCGTCCGCATAAGCATAGATACCCGGTTCGATGCGAAGCGCCTTATAGCGGCTGCTTGCGGAAAGCACGAGGTCCTCGCACCACACGCCGCGAATCGGGCCGAAATCCACAGAGGAATCCTGCCAATCGTAAGCGTTCAGCGCCACCAGATCATCGCCTACTTCCCCAAAAACATGATGAATATACACGTTTTCCGTCCTGCCATTGATATGAAGCCCGTCTGCAAAGCAGTTTTCAAAACCGATGTTTTCAAAAACACCGTTTCTAAGATCACCCACTTGCACGGAAAAACCTGCCGTATGAGAAAAGGTCATATCCTGAAGCGTAAGTCCCTCCATATTGTTAAAAAACATACATGTAGAAACACCGTAAAAAGGGCGTCTGATTTCTCCTTCTTTTCGCGGCGCATACCGCCCGCTCACGCCGTAACCGGCACGTACGGTTCGGGATTCTTCCCATCGACCTCCGTGAATCGAAATATTTTGGTCGCGATCGGACGCATCAAATGGTGCTGAAGTGCCGTCTTTTGTGTGTTCATTTCGAAGCATCAGAACATCACAATCAGGTGTCAACCGAATCGTTGCGCCCATCGCTTCAATATGTCTGTCAGAAGGGATCTCTACCGTCCCATCGATATAATAAACCTCATCAGAGGGATCAATCACCACGATCTCATGTGCAAGAAGCGCCGCTTGCAAAGCCTTTGTCCAGATGCGCCCACAAGCAGTTACCTCACTCAAGTGCCGATATTCGGAAAGAAGGCAGCGGTCAGAAAGACCATTCATCAAGAACAAATTGTTTTCTCTCATGCCTTGCAGCTTCCCTGCAATCTCCGCCCTTACTTGCTTTTTATTTTTCATTATGTGTTCTCCTCTCGCGCCATCAAACTTCCAAGAGCCGGGAAAGCAAATACCAGCCCAGCGTTTTCAATATAGATTCATATTATCATTCCACGCCGATAAAGTCAATACAAAATCCTGTTGTCGATATTTGTTTTTTCGCATCTGCCTCTGCCTTCATTGAACTGTTTTTCGCATCAATCCCCTTTTTTATTTTCTCCAAAATAAAGATCGCTGATTTCGCAAAAAACTTGCTCATTTTATCAAACTGTGTTATAATGGTGGTGCAATCTATCGCTTTTCTCAAGGAGAGTTTTTATGGAAAACATTGTCCATACCCGTATTGATATCGGGCTTGAAAAACCCGTCAAAATTCTGCACATCACCGATGTGCATATCTCCAAAGCCGACGAAAGAGATACCCCGCGACAGCAGAAGCAGGCAGTCGACCGCGTGGAGGTCTTCCGCAAGGAAGGTGGCTTCCCCCCGAAGATGCCTGAGGACTATTTCGGCGACGCGGTAGCGCTTGCCAAAGAGAAGAATGCTCTTCTCGTCTGCACGGGAGATGCCATCGATCTTCACACTCACGCCTGCGTGGACTTCTTCCTTGATCTGATTCAAAATGTGGATATGATGTTCGCGCCCGGCGGTCACGAGCATCAGCGCCGATTTGTCCGCACCATGGAGGAAGAATACCCTTATGTAGAAACCGTTCGTCCCAAGTTAGAGGAGGAATTCTCTCGCTTTGATCTTTATCTGGAAAGCAGAGTTATAAATGGGCTCAACATTGTCACCCTCGACAATAGCCTTGATTATTTTCCGCTCCGCACCGTGGAAGCCTTTCGCAAGGAATTGGAAAAAGGACTTCCCATCATTGCGTTTTTCCACGATTACCTGTGGGATACACAACTGAACATGAAGGAAGCGTACCACCCCAACGTCCGTCTAACCCCCGAAGATTATCGCGTAAGTCACGAGATGATGTCGCTTCTCTATCACCATCCGCTTGTCATCGCCACCTTCAGCGGCCACGGACACCGCGATGAGGTGCGTGAAATCGATGGCAAAAAGCACTATATGACAGACGGTCTTTTCAAGGGGATCGCCAGAATGATCGAAATCGTATAATATACGAGAAAGGATATAAAAAATATGAAGCAGTTAAAAGTTATTCTCATCGGTGCAGGAGGACGAGGCTCTGCCTACGCGAAACACATGCACATGACACCCGAAAAATACAAGATCGTTGCCGTGGCAGATCCCAATCAAGAAAAATGCCGCGTCATTCGAGAAATGTACGGTTTTTCCGAGGACATGTGCTTCTCGGATTGGAAAGATCTGCTCGCTCTTCCGAAAATGGCTGATCTTGCTGTCATTGCCACGTCGGACAACCTTCATTATGAGCCTGCCATGAAAGCAATCTCCCTTGGATATAATCTTCTTCTGGAAAAGCCCGTGGCGCAAACCGTGAAGGAATGCACGGATATTGCCAACGCTGCCAAAGAAAAGGGTGTTTCCGTTCTTGTTTGTCACGTTTTACGATATACGCCTTTCTATAAAAAAGTAAAATCCATCATCACAAGCGGTATGCTAGGTGAAATCGTTTCCCTCGATCAAACGGAATGTGTCGGAAACGTTCATTTCTCTCATAGCTTTGTCCGGGGAAATTGGCACTCTGAAAAGGAAGCCACTCCCATGATCATCGCCAAGACCTGCCACGATTTGGATATGGCACAGTGGCTCATCGATAAACCCTGCAAAAAGGTTGCTTCCTTCGGCAGCTTGACCCATTTCACAGAGAAAAACGCGCCTGAGGGTTCCCCTCACAGATGCATTGACGGCAACTGT
>JBGVIG010000355.1:0-3099 GCA_045122995.1 Eubacteriales bacterium
ATTGCGGCGCTTTTTCTATGTATGTTTTCGAGAGCCAAACTGCTGTAGGATTTGGCGCACGAAAAAACAGCTTTTCGTACTTTTGATAGCCTTTCATCATAAAAATGTTCCTTTCTTTTGCTTTTTATGGAAAAACAAAAAATCTCCTTGACTTTCGGGCGCACTGCCCGAAAGCCAAAGAGACGAAGTTTCTTAAAAATATACCTTCGCGGTACCACTCTTTTTGGTGAAAACTCACCCGACTTATCCGTGTCGAAGATCAACACGCTTCCCGATAACGGTGGAAAACCGTTCATATCTACTCGGCATCGCGCCTTTGGTATGACCGCTTGGGGGAGGAGTTATCACTTAAAACCGATACCGTCTTGCACCGTCCGACGGCTCTCTGCGATCGAAAAATAAGCTTTGTTTCCCCTTCATCGCATTTATCAACATAGTATCATTATACTAAAGTCTTTCCCTTTTGTCAATGTTTTTTGAACATTTTATCAAAAACTTATCGCAAATAGGAGAAATATTCATCGTTCTGCACGGCAGTGCGCATGATCAATTCCAAAATGCGTTTAATACAAGCTCGAACACCTTGTCTGTCAAGCGTGCCGTCTGCAAGTGCTAAAGTGACGCTTCTGATATCACCGAAGTGCATCTTGAGGTCTTGTCCGGCTGCAAGCTCTTTAACATGAATGGAGTCATTGGCAAAGTCACTCATGAGCATGCCTGTATAGCCGAAATCCTCACGGATAACACCTGTGCAGAAAAGAGGATTTTCGCTGACCTTCATGCCGTTGATAAGGTTATAAGAGGTCATGATAGAATAAGGATCACTATTGCGAACAGCAATTTCAAAGCCTCTCATATATACTTCACGAAGCGCTCTTGCAGAAACCTGGCTGTTGGACGCCATACGGCGGTATTCGGTATTGTTCGCCGTAAAGTGCTTGATCGTTGCCGCCACATTTTCACGCTGAACGCCTTCTACCATCGCAGAGGTAATCAAGCCCGAAACGACAGGATCCTCAGACATATATTCAAAGTTACGTCCGCAGCAGGGATTTCTGTGAATATTCAGAGCAGGTGCGAGCCATACGTCGATGTGATACTGATGTGCTTCCGCACCGATGGCAAGACCTTGTGCTGTAGCAAGCTCGGTATTGAAGGAAGAAGCAACCATGGTGCCGGCAGGATATACCGTAGTTTTGGCATTCAGACGAAGACCGACAGGACCGTCTGCCCAATAACATTCGGGAATGCCGCGCTCCTTGAGATAACCAATATGAGTATTCACATTACCGCAAGAAAGAATCGCAAGCTCTTCGCTGGTCAGATCCAAAACAAAATCATCTATGTCAACAGCACCGCTGAGTACGCGGCGGAAATCAAGTTTGGACGAAATGGGGGGCAGTTCACGACGTCCGGAGCTCCATTCATCTGCGATTTCCTCGTCTTCCATACCGGTATTAACACCGCCTTCACCGGAGAGATGAACCACACGATCGCTTGGCGTTACCTCCATGTAAGCAAGCATCGGTGAAGTTTTGGTTACAGAGATCACACGCAGATAACATTCACCCGCAGGGAGCGCAAGCTGAATCGGTCCGCTTGTCGCATAAACAGGCTTTTCACCTTCATCGAAGGTTTTTTCAAGCATAACGGATTCAATATCCTGTGTAACGTTGGAAACAAGGAACGAGTAGGTATCACGGATATCCTGTGCTGCATGGCGGCTCGCACAGCGCAAGCGGATATCGTAGAAACCTGCTTTTTCCACGTGGAGATGATAAAGCGCAAAACGTCCGGGCGTGTGCATACGGAAAAGCGCATAACCGTTCTTGATCGCACCATCGGGATCGTCAAAATGACGGCGCGCTACCCAAAGCGAATTTTCTACATATTTACCACCCTCGATATAAGAAACACCTTCCGATGCAATAGTAATCGGAGAGTCGTTTCTTTCCAAAGTGAACGATTGGAGCATTGGCGGATTGTTTTCTTTTGCGCTAAATACAATAACGAGTGTGCCGGGAGTAAAGATCGGTTCATTACCTTCTTCAAAGTCAAACGGCGCTCTGTTGATCAAAACATCATAATGGACAGCAATGGGGTCACCGTTTTCAAGCTCAAAACGGCATTTATAAGGGCCTGAAGCGGCGATATCAAGTTTATAAGTAACGGTTTCATTTTTTTGCAAAGAAGCAAGTATGCCACTGCAAACAAAATAATCTTCGGCATTGATCGTTACGGCGCCGCTTGCCGCGACAGGAATGCCCGCACCTGGATCGGGCGGCATGAAATCAAGTGTTTCTTCCCCACCATCTGCGGTCATTCTGCTTTCCAGCTGTGTGGGAAGATGAACGCATTTTTGCAAAACTTTATATTCGGGATTATCGTAAACACCGATTGCTTTCAGCGTCCGCACGTTGTTTCCCACGGAAATAATAAATTCACCTTTTTCAAGAACCCAAGCGTCTTTTTCACCGGTAATGCCTGTATCATCAAAAGAAGCAAGCATGTCGGTTGCAAAAGAAACCGTGACGACTTCTTCACCACCGGCAGCGATGACACCCGTTTTCGCAAAGGCACGAAGCTCATAGGCAGGTTTACCAAGTGCTGTCTTCGGTGAGGAACTATAAAGCATCACGACTTCTTTGCCGGAATAGATATCACTCACGTTTTTCACACGAATATCGGCAGAAACGGTATTTTCATCTGCATGGAAAGAAACGGTTTCCATTTCAAAGTCAGCAAAAGAAAGACCGTGTCCAAAGGGGAAACGAACCTTGTCCTTTGCCATCGTTTCAAAATAGCGATAGCCAACAAAAATGTCATCATGATATTTCTGAATAACACCGCCGCGCTTACCAAACTGCACAGAAGAAGGATAATCTTCATAATTCATTGCAATGGTGTCGGTAAGCTTTGCAGAAGGAGAAACTCTACCGGAAAGGATTCCCGCAAGTGCGTTACCGCCTTCCATACCGGGGAAATTCAAGAACAAGATGGATTTTACTTCTTTTCTATCCGCAAAAGAGCAATCCATCAGATTACCGGAGTTTACGACTACGCAAACTTCATTATATGCCTTGCAGATGCGATCAAGGA
>JBGVIG010000356.1:0-1412 GCA_045122995.1 Eubacteriales bacterium
TACAACGAAAAAGAAGGAAAATATAACTGGGAGCTTGTATACTGCGAGCTTTATGCAGGCAGTAAATACAACAACAATGCTGGTGAAGATGCACTTTATCAGTATTCCCTTGGTCTGAACGGTCTTGGTGCCGCAGCGACACAGTATAGCTCCGAATTTATGAAGGTGCAGTCTTACCGCACAAACGAAATGCTCGAAATGAACTTCAAAAAGGGTGAGCCCGACGGTGAGCTGATCCGTACACCGCTTTTGACCAAGAAAGAAAAGCGCACCGGCACTGTGGTTACTTGGAAGCCCGACCTTGAAGTTTTCACCTCCACTGCGATCCCGCGCGAATATTTTGAAAATATGCTTGATCGCCACGCGATCGTCAATGCAGGAATCCGCTTTCATTTTTCTTGGGAAAATGCGGACGGAACCTTTGATGAAAGCGAATTTTACTATGAAAACGGCATTGAAGATCAGGTTTCCCGTGTCGTTGGTGACACCGCTCTGACAGAACCTGTGCTTTGGAAAATGGAAGCCAGAGGACGCGATCGTGCGGACAAGCCTGAATACAGTGTCAAAGCAGAGATCGCCTTTTGTTTTTCGAACACGATCAATCTGCTTGAATATTATCACAACTCCAGCTTCCTTGAACATGGCGGCTCTCCCGACAAGGCAACAAAAAGCGCCTTTGTTTATGCCATCGACAAATATCTCAAGGCAAACAACAAATATAACAAATCGGAAAGCAAGATCACCTTCAGCGACGTCGAAGACTGTCTGGTACTGATTATCAACAGCAATTCCACACAGACTTCCTATGAAAACCAGACGAAAAAAGCGATCTCCAATGAATTTATCACCGAGGCGCTGACAGATTTTCTGAAAAAACAGCTTGAGATCTATTTCATCGAAAAACCTGCCGATGCGGAAAAGATCGCATCTCAAGTTCTCATCAATAAACGCAGCCGCGAAAATGCAGAGAGCACCCGTCTGAACCTCAAAAAGAAGCTGACAAGCCAAACAGACGTTGCCAACCGCGTGGAAAAATTCGTTTCCTGCCGCTCTAAGGATCCCGAAAAACGTGAGCTTTACATCGTAGAAGGTGACTCTGCGATGACCTCCGTTAAGCTCGGCCGCGATTCCGAATTTCAAGCGATCATTCCTGTACGCGGTAAAACGCTCAACTGCCTGAAAGCTGATTATGATCGCATTTTCAAAAGTGAGATCATTACAGATCTTTTGAAAGTCATTGGGTGCGGTGTGGAAGTTACGGGAAAACACCGCGATCAAAGCATTTTTGATCTTTCCCAGCTCAAATGGAATAAGATCATCATCTGCACCGATGCCGATGAGGACGGCTTCCAGATACGCACTCTGCTGCTCACTCTTTTCTACCGCCTTTTGCCCACGCTTATAAAAGAGGG
>JBGVIG010000357.1:0-5358 GCA_045122995.1 Eubacteriales bacterium
TCGGGGCTTTCCTTTTCCTGCACCATGCGCGCGAAAACTTTAGCACCCGCGGTTTCCGTCAATCGCTCCAATTCATCAAAAGATGCTTCCATTTCGTGTTTATCCGCACCCTTTTCCATCACGCAAACAAGGATCACCTGCGGGATCTCATTATTTTCTCCCGAAAAAAGTTGTTCTGTCTTCATAAAAATCCTCCTACTCCCAGGATTTTTCTTTATCAATTTTTAACCAAACACAGTCTGTTCATACATGGAAATCACTTTTGATGCATTTAATCTACACAAAAAGAACAAACCGCGCATCTTTTACGAACAAATAGAAAAAGAGCGGGACAATGCTTACACACTATCCCACTCGATCCATTCCGATTATACAAGCATTATTTCTTGGATTCAAGACGCTTCTTGAATTTGTCTACACGACCGCCGGCGTCAACGAATTTCTGTTTGCCGGTGAAGAAAGGATGGCATTTGGAGCAAATTTCAACTTTGAAATCACCCTTTGTAGACTTTGTATGAATAACTTCGCCGCAAGCACATTTAACAGTTGCGTCAACGTAGTTAGGATGGATTCCTGCTTTCATTACTTACACCTCACATTTCGATAAACTCATGTACTGTCTATCATACCACACTTTTTTATATTTTGCAATAGTTTTTTGATATTTTTCCGAAAATTTTTATATTTTGTCTTGAATTTCTTCCCTGAGTCTTGAAATAATGCGTTTTTCGAGCCTGGAAATATACGATTGTGAAATTCCCAGCGCATCAGCAACCTCTTTTTGCGTCATCTCGCGTCCTGTTTGCAGTCCGAAGCGCAGTTCGATGATCTCTCTCTCCCGTGGGGCAAGCGAAGAAACAGCGCGAAAGATGATCTGTCTTTCCTCGTCCTGTTCGATCTCCTGCATAGCGCTGTTCTCCTCCGTTCCGAGAACGTCCGAAAGCAGAAGCTCATTGCCGTCCCAATCCGTGGAAAGCGGCTCATCAAAGGAAAGCTCCAAACGCAGATTGCCGTTTTTGCGGATATACATCAGAATCTCATTTTCAATGCACCGTGAAGCGTATGTGGCAAGCTTGATATTTTTATCGGGACGAAAGGTATTGGTCGCTTTGATCAAACCGATCGTACCGATGGAGATCAAGTCCTCCAATCCGATGCCTGTGTTTTCAAATTTTTTCGCTATGTAGACCACGAGCCTTAAATTTCTCTCCACCAAAACTCTGCGGTATTCCCCATCCTCATCGAGATGAGAAAGGATATCCGCCTCCTCGTCTGAGGAGAGCGGCGGCGGAAGCATCTCCGTTCTTCCGACATAATAAACGCCATTTCCGCGGCGAAATTTTGCCGCAAGCTTTGCGAAAAACAATCGTATTTTATAAAGAATCTTCTGAAAAAATCCCATCTTGCAATCATTCCTTCCAAAATTATAATAATAGCGTTTCCGGCACGAGAAGCGGAAAGCCACCGAAATCGCCCTCTGTGAAATCCAAGGCGACAAGCACCTTTTTCGCCTCCCATTCGCCATTCACCAGAATATAGCATCGACGCGGCACAGCCGCTACGAGAACGCCATTTCCCGAAACCGTTTGGAGCGGGATCAGACGGATACGCTTCACCGTATCGCTGTCCAGCGATTCCACACCGTTTTTCAGGGCAAAAAGCAGCTCTTCCGGCATGAATGCCGCTTCCTTTTCTTTCAAAAACATCACGGGCGTATCGGAAAAAGGCTCTGTCACGAGATTTCCGCTGTCTACAAGGCCTGTGAAATCCTTTTCGTCCCCATCGAAAGCCAGCTTCACCGCGCACTGCCGAAGCCCTCTTTCGCGACGAAAAAGCTTGCCGATAAGCCAAGTAAAAAGCGCGGATATCCCTGCTAAAATAACAAAAAGCCATATCGGGATATCGCCGTAGACAGTGTGGATCGAGCCGCCAAGACTGATATACGTTCGGTAAGGCCCCAGATGCACAAAGCTTGCCGTCATGATACCACCGATAAGCGTATTCACACCGCCGAAAAGAAACACCGACACCAAAAAGCGCCTACCCTGACGGGAATCGTAAGCGATCAGGCACATCAGAAGCATCACCGAAAGCGAAAGGATTGCTTTCGCCACCTCTGCAAACGGCAAAATCAAGCTGACCACACCGTAAACTGCGCCCAACGTTGCTCCGAAGATCATGCGCCATGCGGAAAGTTTTCGGTGCATGAGTCGCCCAACCAGATAAAGCGCTAAAAAATCCATGCTGAAATTGATGATAAACAGCACGTCTGCGTAAATTTCTTCTTCCATCACACACCTCTTTTCTTTCACATTACCATTATACACCAATTGATTGTCAGAATTTGTCAAAGCAAGGGTGCGCAACCTTTTTTATACAAAATAAAAATCCCATCTTTTCTCGCAGAAAAGATGGGATCTGTATATTATTAAAATCAACGCTCGTCAAGAAGCTTCTGTGCCGCGAGCATAATGGCATATTTACCGCTTTCATAAGTAAGACCACCCTGGAAATATGCGGTGTACGGCGCACGCAAGGGGCCATCAGCAGAAAGCTCTATCGAAGCTCCCTGCGTAAAGGTGCCTGCCGCCATGATGACTTGATCCGCATAACCGGGCATAGGAGAAGGTTCAGGTGTTACGAAAGAATCCACAGGAGAGCCTGCCTGGATACCACGACAGAATGCGCAAAGACCTTCAGCGTTGCCGAATTGAACGGTCTGAATGATATCGTGACGTACCGCATCATAAAGAGGCTCCACATTGTAGCCAAGCGCAGAAAACATATAGGAAGCAAAAGCCGCCGTCTTTTTCGCTTGCGCCACAACGTGAGGCGCAAAGAAGAAGCCTTTACAGATATCTCTGGTCGCGCCAAGAGAACAACCGCACTCCGTTCCGATACCAACACTTGTCAAGCGATAGGAAACAAGCTCCACCGCACGTTTGGTGCCGACAACGTAGCCGCCCGTCAGCGCGATACCGCCGCCGGGGTTTTTGATCAGCGAGCCAACGATAATATCCGCGCCGTGTGCAGTAGGCTCTGTTTCGTCGCAAAATTCACCATAGCAGTTGTCAACAACAACGTAAGCTCCACATCTTGCTTTCACAAAAGAAGCGATCTCGCCGATCTCCACGGAAGAAAGTGTCGGACGATTTGCATATCCCTTCGAGCGCTGAATGAAAACGACTTTCACACGTTCGCCGTGTTCTTCCAGCTTTTTCGCAATACCCTCAAAATCAATACCGCCATCGGGGAGAAGAGCCACGTCATCGTATTCCACACCGAAATCCGCAAGCGAGCCGTCGCCGTTTTTCGAGCCGTCACCGATCACTTCAAAAAGTGTATCATAAGGTCTGCCCGTCACGGCGAGCATCACATCATTCGGACGAAGAAGACCAAAAAGAACAGTGGAGATCGCGTGTGTACCACTGATCATGCCGTAGCGAACAAAGCCAGCTTCCGCACCGAAAACGTCTGCATAGATCTCGTCCATCGTATCGCGTCCGAAGTCGCCGTAGCCATAGCCAGTCGTGCCGCCAAACATAGCGTCTGAGACGCGATGAGCACGAAAGCTTTCCAAAACGCGCGCAGTATTCTTCTCTGCGATCTTATCAAATCCGCGAAAAACAGGCGCAAGTGCTTCCTCTGCCGCTTCCGCGATCTTTTGTATTTTTTCAGAAAATTCCATTGTTATTTATACCGATCCTTTATTATTCAAATCAATCAAGCTTGGTTTCGATCAAACCTGCCATGATCTTCACGCCGCCAAGCACGTCATTCATATCCACAACTTCCACTGCACTGTGACCATATCTCGTCGGAACAGAGAGTGCACCTGCGATACAGCCGCCTTTCGCCTGCTGCATCATGCCGGTATCTGTGCCACCACGCTCGAGAATTTCCAATTGATAAGGAAGTTTTTTCTCTTTAGCGATCTGCTTCATCAAGTTCACCATTTTGTTATGGCAAATAACCAAACCGTCTTTCAGTTTGATGGCAATTCCTTCGCTAAGCACCACTGCAAACGGTGCCGCGTTCGGAACATCGCCCGAGCCGCCGATATCCACCGCCACCGCATAATCGGGCTCGATCGCAAACGAAGACGTTTTCGCGCCGCGAACGCCCACCTCTTCCTGAATGGTGAACACAAAGTATGTGTCATTTTCAAAGCTTGTCGCCATCTTTGCCGCTTCAAAAAGCATCAGACAACCGATTCTGTCGTCGATCGGTCTGCCGGCTACACGGCTTCCCGCAAGATGGATAAGATTCGGAACGATGCGGCAACTATCACCGATCTTCACGCGTTTTTCCGCTTCTTTTTTATTGCGAACGCCAATATCCACGTAAACAGTACCCACTTTAATATCAGAAGGTGCTGTTCTTGCGTCAGGAACGAGAACACCCTTTGTTCCGTTTGCAAAAACGACTTCAGAAAAAGCAGCCGACGCATAATTGATACCGCCCATCTGTGAAAGACGGATAAAACCCTTGTCATCAATATAATTGACCATAAAGCCGATCTCGTCCATGTGTGCGGCAAACATCAGCTTTTTATTATTTTCGCCCTTACCTTTTTTGAAAGCGATCACGTTCCCCATCGCATCGGAATAAACTTCGTCAACATAAGGTGCGATATCTTTTTTGATCACAGCGGCAATGCCGCCTTCGTCACCCGAAACGCCGGGTGCCATCACAAATTTTTTGAGTTGTCCAAACATTGTATCCATCTCCTTTTCATTCTGCTTTCAAGCACAAGGAAAGCAGTGCCATCGCCGCATTGATATCCGACTCAGAAACGATCTCGACTCCCGAATGCAAATTTCTTACGGGAAGACCGATCGAAACCGCCGCAAGACCTTCGCGTGTCTTATGGACAACACCTGCTTCATTACCAAATCCTGCGATAAATCTCATATATTGATGCTTGATGTTATTTCCTTCACAAAGTGCGACAGTTTTCGCATAAAGCTTGCGGTCATAGATCGTTCTTGCGTCAGCCGGCACAAGCACGGCACCGCCGCCGCATTTCACACCGTTCGGATCCACAAAATCTGCCACAGGGATAGAATCAACCACGATCGCCATATCGGGCGCCAAGGTGTATGCCGCAGTCATGATGGCAAATTCCCTGCCGCCGATCTCACGTTTGACAGAGAAAACAAAATCATATTCCGCATGAAGCGCACCATTATCTTTTTTCACTTTGATTTCCTTCACCATTTCACAAAGAAGAAGGACTGCCGTTCTGCCGCCAAGTGCCTTCCCGGCGAGCAGATCTTTGCCAAGGCGTGTAAATTTCGGTGCAAACGTACCAAAATCACCAATCGAAAGATGCTGTTCGGTTTCTGCTTTATCCTT
>JBGVIG010000358.1:0-4081 GCA_045122995.1 Eubacteriales bacterium
TGACCTCACAGTATTGGAATCAGGTTCACGGCAATACGCCCGAGGAAGTGAAAAAGGATCTCGAGGGCTTGCAGACGATGCGTACCTTGGCGGAAAATATGACATGGCTTCTTCGTTGCATTGAAGCGGGCAAAAAAGCAGGTGTGCCGAGTCCTGCTTATGAAAAAACGATCCGCACAAACTTTATCCGCGAATGAAACGAACGCTTTTTATTTTAACGATTGTATTTTTGCTTGTTTTTTCGGTGTCTTGCGGAAAAACAGAAGAATATAGCCCCTCTTTTTCTTTGGGAAAGGGCTTTGTTTATGAAAATGGTGTGATCTCGGGTACTGTTTATACGCTGGATACGCTTTTTTTGCGTGATATTGTGGAAACGGAAGATGATCTTTTGCTGACGGCGGATTTCACAGAGGATTATTATTCCGAAGAGGGTGAAATTCCCCTAAAAGCAGGGAAGAACAGCATGGTTCTGACCTTTATGAACGGTGAAAAAACAACAAAAATTCCTGTGGAGATCGAATGTCTTCTCTTTGATGAACTGCGCGTTGACATCTTGGATCCCGAAAAGACATATCGCATCGGGGAGCATTTTGACCGTGCGACCATCGCTGTCATCGGCGTGATGGCAGACGGCAAGGAGATGGGGATCACGAACTACACGCCCGAATATGAGTTTTCTTCTCTCGGCAAAAGCCGAGTGGGGATCGATATCGGCGGTTTTTATGAAAGCTTTTCCGTTATGGTGACGGAGGAGTATATGCCGATATTGGACAGTTCTTTTTCTGCGGACGGCGTCACCTATCTCATCATAGATGGAGAGGCGACGCTCGTGCAAGCAGAAAATGTTTTTGGCTTTTTTGCCGTTCCTGCCTTTGTGATCTCGGACGGAGAGGAAGTTCCTGTGACGGCGATCGGCGGTGCGGCTTTTGAAAGTGCGGAGATCACAGCGATCACGATTCCCGAAAGCATCGAAACGATCGGTGAAAGTGCATTTGCCGGCTGTGCGCTTTTGGAATCAGCGACATTGCCCGATGGGCTTCGTTCTCTTGGTAAATATGCTTTTCTTGGTTGTGAATCGCTTCTTTCCGTGGAAATCCCCGATGCGATCACGGAGATCGCGACGGGGACGTTCAGAAGCTGTCAAAATCTTTTCCGCGTGAAGCTTCCCGACTGCATCGTGACGATCGGAAGCAGTGCTTTTGAAGGCTGTGAAACACTTTCTTCGCTGGAATTTCCCGAAAGTCTTCGTGTGATCGGTGAGAGCGCTTTTGAGGGGTGCACAAAACTTTCTTCGGTTGTGATCGCGTCACTTGAGAAGATGCGATCGCGTGCTTTTGCAATGTGTGAAAATCTTTCTGTTTTTGCGGTGGGCAAAGTGGAAACGCTGGGAACTGATGTGTTGAAGGGGTCTTCTCCTGCGATTTATGCGGCAAACGGTAGTACGTTTTCCACATATGCTGTGGAGAACGGGATTTCTTTCGTTCCGGTTTCGGACGAGGTGCATATCATATCCGTGCCGATGGAGATCGCGATCGAAGACGGTTATCCGTATGCATCGCTCGTTGCGGTATATCTTGAGGGCGATGAGATGCGTCGCATGAAAAATTATGAGATCCTTTATGATCCCAATGCTTGCGGATATGTGGAAGCGAAGCTTATTTTTGGTGATTATGAAAAGACATTTCCTCTTTTCGTTTCCTATACGGAAACGGTGGCACTGGATACAGACTCCCGTGGTGCGGTTTATGAAGTGAATCCTGCCGAGGGGACGGCAAGACTTCTTTCAGTGCCGCAATACGTGAGAAAAAGTGAGGTCTATAATCCCGAAAATAAAGAGCTTTTCCTTGTGCCGACTGCCATTTCCCGTCCTGATGGGGAATATCGTGTGACGGAGATCGCGGAAGGCGCTTTTGATGCTTGCCTTAACAAAACGGAATTTTTCGTGCCACAGACGGACGAGCCATAAAACACGAAATAGATGCCCGCTTTTTGAAAGAAAAGCGGGTTTTTCTCTTGACAAATATTGTGGATAAGACTATAATTAGAAGATAAAATATACATGATTTCTGTATAATATATACAGTGTTAAATACATCAGCAAAGAAGGACTCAAACTATGCAAACCATTGAAATTATCAAGACAACAACACCGAAAGCAAAGCCCGATGACAAAAAACTCGGCTTTGGTAAAATCTTCACAGACCATATGTTTGTGATGAAATATTCTCCCGATCTCGGTTGGCATGATGCGAAGATCATGCCGTTTGGTAATCTTTCTCTTCACCCTGCTTCTACCGTGTTCCATTACGGCGCGGAAATTTTTGAAGGACTCAAGGCATATAAAACACCTGCGGGTGATATCCAGCTTTTCCGCCCGATGGAAAATATTACTCGTATGAATAATTCTGCGGAACGTCTTTGCTTGCCGAAGCTCGACCCCGAATTCGCGCTCCACGCGCTGAAAACTTTTGTGGACGTGGAAAGGGAATGGGTTCCTTCCGAAGACGGCACATCACTTTATTTGCGTCCGTTCCTTTTTGGTAACGATGAAACGCTCGGTGTTCACACCATTCAGAATGCACTCTTTATCATCATCGCATCTCCCGTTGGCAGTTATTATCCCGAAGGTATCAATCCCGTTCGCATCATGATCGAAACCGAAGACGTTCGCGCGGTACGCGGTGGCACCGGTTATGCAAAATGCGGTGGTAACTATGCGGCAAGTAACCGTGCCGGCGAAGTTGCCGAAAAGAAAGGCTTCTCCCAGGTTCTTTGGCTTGACGGCGTGGAACGCAAATATATCGAAGAAGTCGGTGCGATGAACGTTATGTTCAAGATCGATGGCAAGGTAATTACGCCGAAGCTCACGGGCTCCATTCTTCCCGGTGTGACCAGAAAATCCTGCATCGCACTTCTCGGTGACCGCGGTATCGAAGTGGAAGAAAGACTTCTTTCTGTTGATGAACTCATCGGCGCGGCAAAGAGCGGCAAACTCGAAGAAGCTTGGGGCTGCGGCACGGCGGCTGTTGTTTCTCCGATCGGTGAGCTTTCTTACGAAGGCGAAAGCTATATTGTCAGCGGCGGCAAAATCGGTGAGCTGACACAATCTCTTTATGACACCTTGACCTCAATCCAGTGGGGCAAAGCAGAAGACGTTCACGGCTGGACGGTTAAGATTTAAGGATTTTGACGATGAAATTCAAAACAAGACTGATGTCTGCGTCTGATGTGGAGCGCGCGCTCATGCGTATTTCTCACCAGATCGTGGAAAAAAATCATGGTACGGAAGATATTTGCTTTATCGGCATCCGTTCGCGCGGTGTACCGCTGGCAGAACTTCTGCGCGATAATATCAAAAAGATCGAAAACGTGGATCTTGAAGTCGGTACGCTGGATATCACGCTTTACCGTGATGATCTCGGTGAAAAGAAAGAACCTTTTGTCAATGAAACGCACGTTCCTTTTTCTGTGACAGACCGCGTGGTGGTGCTTGTGGACGATGTGATCTACACCTCTCGCACCGCGCGCTGTGCCTTGGAAGCTGTGATGAAGCTTGGCAGACCCTCGCGCATCTATCTTGCGGCGCTCATTGATCGTGGTCACCGTGAATTGCCTATTCGCCCTGATTTTGTGGGAAAAAATATTCCGACAGCAAGAGAAGAATCGGTGACGGTTCTCGTGCCGCCGATCGACGGTGAGCTTGCGGTGGATCTTTATGAAAAATAAACGGGGAATCCCGTCAACATGTGAAAAGCCCGAAAAGAAAACGATCTCTTCGGGCTTTTGCTATAAAAGGAGATTTTATGTCTGATTTTGGCATTAAAGAAATGCAGGAGATGCAATCAGTTTTGCAGGAAAAATATAAACATATTTGGGAACCAATCGGCCCTGAAACAGGACAAAATAAATTGCTTTGGCTTGTTGGAGAGCTTGGTGAGGTCATTGACATTGTCAAGAAGAATGGCGGCACCAAGGCTTGCACCGATCCTGCGATTCGCCAAGATCTCGTCGAGGAGCTTGCGGACGTTCTCATGTATTATAATGATGTTTTGAATTGTTATGGTATTTCCGCAGAGGAACT
>JBGVIG010000359.1:0-2287 GCA_045122995.1 Eubacteriales bacterium
AGGGGGATATTCTTGATGTGGAATTTGATGGAGATCGAGCAATTTCCGCTGTTTTTCTGGAGAAAGAAACACTTGCAGTGAAGGAGCGTATCGCAGCGCTCAGAAAACGCTTGCGTGAGAAAAAACGTAAAAAATAAAAAACAAAACGATAAAAAGGACTTGTGCAATCGCACAAGTCCTTTTGTGTTGTCAGATATCTACGTCCACAGAACGTTTTTCATTAACGGAAACGAATGCCGCTTCCATAACTTTCATGACGCGCATTGCCTGTTCAGCAGTGATGGTAAGAGGCGCTTTGCCTTCCACTGCGTCGAGGAATTGGTTGTATACAACGGAGAGGTTGTCCTCTACATCATCGGGGCAGGAAAGCGTGATCGTTTCGATGGATTTCGCACTTCGGGGTGCCATCGTTTTCGTGGGACCTGCTTTGGTATAGAAGATTTCTTCGTCCCAAACGTCCTCTTTGTCGATGCGGCGAATGATCTTGCCGTCACAATTCCAGTTGTCGATCTGTAAAGTGCCGTCTTCTGCCATAACATACCAACGTGGATGCGGTACGTAATGGTTCGTGCCAACCTCGACGATGCCGATAAGACCGCTTTCGAAGGTCATCATGAGGTGGAAATTGTCGTCTACCTCGGGGTACTGCAGGCTAAGCATTTTGCAGTAGACCTGCTTCACCTTTTCGGTGCCTCTCATATAGAGGAATTGGTCGATGAGATGTACGCCCCAGTCCAGCATCATGCCGCCGCCGAGCGCTTTCAGCGTGCGCCAGCCTTTGGGCATACCACGGGAGCCTTCCACACGGGATTCGATGACGATCGGCTTGCCGATGATACCGCTTTCCGCATTTCTTTTCATGAGGACGAAATCACGATTGGTGCGGCGGTTCTGGTCGATGGTAAATACTTTTCCTGTTTCTTTTGCCACTGCCATGATCTCTTCCAGTTCGGCAGAATTCATGGTGACGGGTTTTTCACAAATGACGTTTTTGCCTGCACGCAATGCGTCGATGGCAAGCGATTTATGAACTTCGTTTGTCGCGGAAACGAGGATGAGATCAACCTCGGGGTCACTAAGAAGTGCTTCTTTGGATTCATAAACGTATGTGCCGCGTCCAATAGCTGCTTCACACGCTTTGGGGCTGATATCAAAAATGCCTTTTACTTCCAGACGGTGATAATTTTTCTTCAGATGGTCGAAATGGGATCTTCCCATGCCGCCGAAGCCGATAATACCGAGTTTATGCATCACGCCCACCACATTTCACCTGCTTTTTCATAGATTATACATTCTTTCAAAAGAGAAACTGCTTTTTCAAGCCCTTCTTTTGCAGACATTAACGCGTCTTCGTGTTCGATGCTGATCACGCCGTCATAACCAACGGTCTTCAGTGCGCTGATGATGTTATTCCAGGTTTCCTTGCCGTGACCATAGCCGACAGTGCGGAATACCCATGCGCGATTTTTCACATCGCCATAGCTCTGGGTGTCCAGAACGCCGATCTTTTCGGTGTTGGCTTTGTCGATCTTGGTATCTTTGGCATGGAAATGATAGATCGCACCTTCGAGCATTTTGATCGCTTCGCAAGGATCGATGCCTTGCCAGAAAAGGTGGCTGGGATCGACGTTGGCGCCGATGATATCACCGACAGCCGCACGCAGACGAAGGAGGGTGGAGGGGTTATAAACACAGAAGCCGGGGTGCATTTCAAATGCGATTTTTTTGATACCGATCTCTTTGGCAAGTGCGGCGGTTTCTTTCCAATAAGGAATGATGACCTTTTCCCACTGCCATTCGAGAATATCGAGATATTCCGGCGGCCAAGCGCAGGTAACCCAGTTCGGGTTTTTCGAATCTTCACAATCGCCGGGACAGCCAGAGAAACCGATGATGGTATCGGTGCCGAGCTCCACGGCGATCTTCATAGCGTCTACAAATTCGTCATGGAATTTCTTTGCGATCTCTTTATTCGGGTGAACGGGGTTGCCGTGACAAGCAACGGCGGAAATTTTCATATCATATTTTTTGAGGAACGCTTTCAGCTCCTCGATCTTTTCGGGGTTACCGAGATAATCTTTGGGGTCAAGATGTGCCTTGCCGGGATAACCGCCCGCGCCGATCTCGAAGCTATCAACACCGAGCTTTTTGAGATATGCGAGAGAATCCTCGAGGCTCATTGCTGCCAAAACAGGGGACATGACGGAGAGTTCCATATTTTTTTCTCCTTGTTTTATTTACAGATTTTTTAATTTAGTTTTCCAACGCAGGTTTGAAGTGTACACAA
>JBGVIG010000360.1:0-1351 GCA_045122995.1 Eubacteriales bacterium
AATAAGTTTATCGCCGTTTTCCTCAACAACATGAAGATGAAGCTCGCTGCCCATCATTTCATTGACCACGATCTTACACGGGATCGCCGCAGGATTATTCTTGTCGGAAAGGACGAAATGCTCCGGACGAACACCGAGAACAACCTCACACGCGGTGATGCCTTTTTCCTTCAGCATTGCCGCTTTTTTGCCGGTGATCTCGATCTTCGCACCATAAGGCGTGACATAATATTTACCGTTTTCACAAACAAGATTTGTTTTAAAAGTATTCATTTTCGGCGCACCGATAAATTCGGCAACAAAAAGATTTAGCGGCATATCGAACACTTCAACAGGCGTTCCAACTTGCTGAATAAAGCCGTCTTTCATGATGACGATACGATCACCAAGCGTCATGGCTTCTGTCTGGTCATGCGTTACGTAAATAAAGGTGGTGTCAATCTTCTGACGAAGTAAAATGATCTCTGCTCTCATCTGATTGCGAAGCTTCGCGTCCAAATTGGAAAGCGGTTCGTCCATCAGAAATACTTTGCTATCACGAACCATCGCACGTCCGATCGCAACACGCTGTCTTTGACCGCCGGAAAGCGCACGGGGTTTTCTTGTGAGATATTCTGTGATGCCAAGAATCTCTGCCGCCTTGGTAACTCTTTCATATACCTCTTCCTGAGGAACTTTTTTCAGTCTTAAGCTGAATGCCATATTTTCAAATACGGTCAGATGAGGATAAAGCGCATAGTTTTGGAAAACCATCGCAATATTGCGATCACGCGGCTGCAGATCATTTACGACAACGCCGTCGATCTCGATCGTACCACCGGAAATTTCTTCAAGACCGGCGATCATGCGAAGCGTCGTGGATTTGCCGCAACCGGAGGGACCTACGAAAACAATAAATTCTTTATCGGCAATTTCAAGATTGAAGTCATCAACAGCGACAACGTCTTTGCCGTATACTTTTTTTACATTTGTTAATTTTACATTAGCCATAATATTCTCCTAATTATCCTTTTACTGCTCCGCCTGTTACGCCTTCAACGTAGTATTTCTGCAAAAGAAGGAATACTACCGTGACAGGGATCGCCACGACTACACCCGCGGCACAGAACATCGTATAATGCGAATTCACCATCGATTTGGAGAGCCATTCGTACACACCAACAGCAACGTTCATGCCTGCACTATTTTCATGAATGATATAGCTTGCAGTCATAAAGTCGCCCCACGGAGCCATAAAGCCCATCAGCACGGTATAAAAAATGATCGGCTTGGAAAGCGGGATGATCACCTTTTAAAAGACCTGCCAGCGTGTCGCACCGTCTACACGCGCCGCTTCATCAAGGCTTTTCGG
>JBGVIG010000361.1:0-4104 GCA_045122995.1 Eubacteriales bacterium
CTTTCTCTTTTTCACAGTGGTGAATTTTGCGGATATGATTACATAGAAGAATTTATGAAACTTATATAAAAGAAAGAAGGATTTTTTATGAAAAACATTCTTATTATCGGCAGTATCAATATTGACCTTGTGATCAACACAGACATCTTGCCCAAGCTCGGAGAAACGATCCACGGAAAAAATTTCATGACTTCTTACGGCGGCAAGGGTGCTAACCAAGCGGTCGCTGTTGCTAAACTTTCGGGAAGAGCGGACATGATCGGTGCTGTTGGTAACGATGCGTTCGGTGAACTTTTGGCAAACAACCTCAAAGCAAACAACATCAACACCAAAGGTGTAAAGGTTGCCGAAACCAATTCCGGCGTTGCCGTGATTACCGTTTGCGGCGGCGATAACCACATCATTCTCGATGGTGGTGCCAACAACGAAGTGACGCCTGCTTGGATCGATGCCAATATGGATCTCATCAAAAATTCGGACATCGTTATTTTCCAGCTCGAAATTCCGATCGAAACTATCATTTACGCCGCAGAAAAAGCAAAAGAATGCGGTGCGAAAGTGCTTTTGAATCCCGCTCCTGCAGCAAAGCTTCCGGAAAAACTTCTTGCTTACACCGATATCCTCGTTCCCAATGAACACGAAGCTGCAATCATCACAGGCTATGAAGATGAAAAGAAAGCTTTGGAAGCGCTTTATGATGACGGTAAAAAGAACGTTATCATCACACTCGGCAGCAAAGGCTGTATTTATAATGTCGGTAAAGAAATCAAGTACAAGAAAGCGTTCGAGATCAAAGCCGTTGACTCCACCGCTGCAGGTGACAGCTTCATCGGTGGTTACTGCACAGCGCTCTGCGACGGCATGAACACGGACGATGCCATTCATTTCGCAAGCGCCGTTTCTGCCATCACCGTCAGCCGTCCCGGTGCCGGCGTCTCCATTCCCACAAGAGAAGAAGTGGACGAATTTTTGAAAACAAGATAAATATATGCAAAAAAAGACCATCGGATTTTTCCGATGGTTTTTTTGTTCTTATATGCCTTTTACGATGTCGCCGACACCGTTCAAAATGTATTTCGGACGGTACGGGAAATTATCAATATCACCCATGGCAGTCACACCGCTGAGTACAAGAACGGTATCCACATTCGATTCGATACCTGCGATGATATCTGTATCCATTCTGTCACCGATAAAAGCAATATCTTCACTGTGACAACCGAGCTTCTTGAGTCCGTGACGGAGCATCAAGGGGTTCGGTTTTCCTACAAAATACGCTTTTTTTCCCGTCGCGATCTCAATCGGTGCCACGAGAGAACCGGTTGCAGGCATGATTCCCTTTTCTGTCACACCTACAGTATCGGGGTTCGCACCGATCAGTTTCGCTCCTTTATTCACAAGTTCAATTGCTTTTTCGATTTTTTCAAAGCAATATGTTCTGGTTTCACCGATGACAACGTAATCTGGGTTTACGTCGTTCATATAAATTTTCTGATCATACATTGCTTTTGCCAGCGCAGCTTCGCCAATTACATAAGCCGTACAGCCGGGAGCTTGGCTGTGGAGAAATTCCGCAGTTGCCATAGCGCTGGTGTAAAAATGGTCCGCATGAACAGAAAGTCCCATTCTTTCCAGCTTCATGCTGAGTTCATGCGGTGTTCTTTCGGGGCTGTTTGTGAGAAATACAAATTTCTTATCGTTGTCGATCATCCAGTTTACAAATTCCGCAACGCCGGGTAAAATCTTACTGCCATGATAGATAACACCGTCCATGTCACAAATAAAGCCTTTTTTCTCCAAAATGTTTTTCATTGTCAACCAATCTCCTTTTCAAAATCATTGTAAGGGTATCCATATTTTTATTATAGCAAGTTCCTTCTCGGAAATCAAGATTGGAAAAAAAGAAACTTTTGAATTTGTGAGGCAGCATATTGCAATTTTTGAGAAAGTATGTTATACTGTATGATAACAAAACAAATGTTTCACCATGACGATCGCAATCGACTGCGCTTCGATAAACAAAGCTTGAGGTATTTTTATGATGAAAAAAATAATTGCCTGCTTGCTGGCAGCAGGAACGCTTTGCCTTGCAGGGTGTCAAAATGCTACAACCGCAACCACAACTACGGTCACAGAATCTTCGGCGGCAGCGACGGAATCTAATCGAAAAACCGAAGAACCTTTAACCGCAGAGGATATACCGTATTTGAAATATGAAGTGGAATGGAATGACCAAAATCGTTATTTGATCGATGGACTTGAATATTATTTCAATAAAGTTCGACAATCCTTTACCGTAATCGACTGCAGGGACATGCGTTCTTATTTCATCATTGCTTCCGAAATCAACGGTTATCCTGTTGGATCTATCGGAATCGGAGCGTTTGAACAGATGCATGAATCATCATTCCCACAAGCTGGGAAAAAATATTTAAGAACCGTTTATATTCCCGACACGGTAACCCATATTGAAGCATCGGCTTTTAATGAATGCCAAACATTGCAGCACATTGTCGGCGGAAGAAACGTGATCACCATTGAAGGATCTGCTTTTTTTGGTTGTGACTTATTGGAAGAAATCAATTTTCCTTCTGCAACAACGATTGGAAATAAAACTTTCTATGGCTGCGGAAAGGCAAAAGAAGCATTTCTTCCGTCTGTAACCAAGGCAGGCGAAAGTGCACTTACGCATTGTTCTAAATTACAATACGTGGATATTTCATCGCTAAACGTCATTTCCGAATCCATGTTTTTATGTTGTACGGAGCTTACCGACGTTAAGCTTTCTCCCAATTTGGAAGCCGTCCATTATATGGGCTTAAACGACTGCTATAATCTTGTCTCCATCCAGCTTCCCGAGACTGTAGCGTACATAGGCAAGTCTGCTTTTGGCGATTGTCGTTCCTTGACCGAGTTTACGATACCAAGCCAAGTAACCGCGCTGAGTGAATTTACGTTTTACGATTGCAATAATCTACAAAGATTGGAAATTCCCAAAGGTGTCACGCAGATATATCCCAATATTGTGCGCATGGATTCGCAGACCATGACATTTGTGATGCATGAGGAAACATATCAAGCAGTTTTACAAAATAGTCCGACTTTTATTAAAAAATGTGAGGAGTATTCTAATATTACGATTGAAATTATTCCTTGATCATATAAGAAAAACGAACTTAAATGCGAACTACACCGTCGTGGTATAAAGCTTGGCAAATCACTATTCTTCCCCCGATAATTGGGGCGGCAACTTGCCGCTGGTAGACCCGATGCGTGATTGTTTAATGTCAAGTAGCTGGTGATATAGATTATTTACAATCAAGATTATAAGAAATTTTGATATTTAAATCATGCAATCAATTTTGTGCGGTTGTCTTGATTTTTCAAAACAAAATCAACTTATTCGAATTTATAATTATATCACAGCCGAGGAATATTGACAAATATACAGAAACGAAAAAACGCCACCTTAGACTTTCATCTGAGATGGCGTTTTTCTGTTCGTATCAGAGCGAATCCTTGACGGCGAAGCCGCCACTGAAAAAGTAGGTGTTCGTCTGAGTAGCGTTTGGTGGACCCGAGGGGTAATTGCACATCATCACGGCAGAATTAAAATGGCTATCCTTGCTATTATAAGTGCGATACCTTACCAAACAAGGAAAATCAACCAAGAGATTTTCGTCTAAATCTCATCTCAATGCCTCTTCTCTCATCATATTAGATGATGCAATGGAAAGGATAGCGCAGGCAGTACCATCCATTTTTTAGTCATCATTTTTGGAAGCTTTGAGGCTCCATTGACTTGCCGCAATGATCCTTGAGATTGCCGTTGCGCGATGTGGGTGGAGAGGTTTTAGTTGCTTATCGGTTTTGAGTCAAACTCCCATTGATATTTAATTTAGACCATCACTAACTTCAAATTCAATCATAATTTTTATCTTTGTAGATCTTTTGATGTAATTAATGATACTATCCGCAAATGCTTTATCGTCAGAATAAATTCGTACTAGCATCTTTATTGGAAGATTGCGAGGATTACAAAACTCGTCAATAGTTGCTTTTTTATTGCTATTATCATTAATCCCATCAATGTATCTTCGAATA
>JBGVIG010000362.1:0-1451 GCA_045122995.1 Eubacteriales bacterium
AAGCCATGATCGTGGTATCGGAGATAGGAGAGCAATGGTCGCCGCAAACAGCGCCTGCAAGGCATGCGGAGATACCAACAAAGAGAAGATCCTGATGTCCTTCTGCAAATACTGCAAGAACAACAGGAATGAGAATACCGAAAGTACCCCAAGATGTACCTGTGGAGAATGCAAGCACGCAAGCAACAAGGAAGATAACCGCAGGAAGGAATGCTGCGAGTTCAGGCGGGAATGCTTCCATGGTTACTTTCACAAACGATTTGAGATCGAGAAGACCGGTTACTTCCTTAAGACCGGTTGCAAAGGTAAGAATGAGAATCGCGGGAACCATGGCGATAAAGCCCTGAGGAACGCATTTCATTGCATCTTCAAAGTTCACAAGACGGCGAATGATAAGATATGCAACAATGAGAACAAGTGCAATAAGCGCACCCCACGGCAAACCAACGGTTGCATCGGTGTTTGCAAAAGCATCAACAAAATTTTCACCGCCAAAGAAGCCGCCAACATAAAGAAGACCTGCGATACAAGCAACAACGAGAACGATAACGGGGATCAAAAGGTCATAAACGTGAACCTTTTTGGTCTGAACAGGAGCTTCTTCTTCACCTACGGTGTGAAGCGCACCAAGATCACCGTTCTTAGCTTTGATCTCAAATTCGCTCATTTTACCGTAGTCAAAGCCAAGAATAACAAGACCAACGACAAAAACGAGAGTCATAAGAGAATAGAAGTTGAAGGGGATCGCACGAATGAAAAGTTCGATACCGGAATAGGTGTCGGATTCTACGTAGCTGGAAACCGCAGCTGCCCAAGAAGAAACGGGCGCGATCATGCAGACAGGAGCTGCTGTTGCGTCGATGATGTACGCAAGCTTTACACGAGAAACCTTGTGTGCATCTGTTACAGGGCTCATAACGGCACCAACAGTCAAGCAATTAAAATAGTCATCGATGAAGATGAGTACACCAAGTGCAAAGGTCGCAAGCAATACACCAACTTTAGACTTAATGTTCTTTTCTGCCCAATGACCGAATGCTGCGGAAGCACCGGTTTTGTTTACAAGAGCAACGATAACGCCAAGAATCACAAGAAAAATGAAAATACCTGCAGTATTCTTTACAGATTCGATCAAACCGATGTTAACGATCGTATCCATTGTGCCTGTGAAGCTGAAGCCGGAGCTCATGAGTGCGCCGACGAGAATGCCGACGAAAAGTGAGGAATAAACCTCTTTGGTGATCAAGGCAAGACCGATCGCAACGACAGGAGGAAGAATTGCCCAAAGGGAGTTAGCAAAAGTGAAATCTTCACCGCCTGTAAATTTTACGATGGCAAGAACCGCGATCACAACAACCGACACCGCAAGCGCGATGAGGCTTTTGTGTTTACGAAGAAATGTCATTTTTTACTCTTTTCTGCACGAATGTGCGAATATTTTTTTGCAAAAT
>JBGVIG010000363.1:0-4497 GCA_045122995.1 Eubacteriales bacterium
CCTTTAAGACACAAAACGCATCTGTTTTTCACAGATGCGTTTTTTTAGCTCAAAGTCACAAGTGCGCGAACCTTTCCGTCACCGCCGTAAATACCGACGGTATGTGCGCCGTTCTCCACATGATATTTGCAAGTGATCTCCTCGTCCGCTTTGATCTCTTTTCGATATGTGATACGAATATCGCGGAAATCTCTTGTTTCATAAATTTCAGCAGGCAAAAGATCCAATGCAAAATCGAGATAGCAAAGATTATGCACATGTCCGTTCAAGTCAATCTGATGTCGACAAGCCGTAAAACTTTGTTCACATTCATAAGACAAAGGTTCTTTCTGGCGAAGAATCTCTTTATCCTCAAAAACGTGAGCTTCTTCCGATTCATAACGATCCAGCATCTCTGCAGTAAGTTTAGCAATCTTTTTTTCAAAAACATTGATTGCTGTCCATTTTGCAGAAGCAATCACAAGCTTTTCTCCGCTTTCCGCATAGATCTCATAATCACGATAAGTGGTGAACGGCGTTGCAACGCCACGGCTCCAAGTTTTCACCCAAATGAACTCACCATATTTAGGATAGCGCAAAATTTGAACCTTCCACTCCAAAAGGATCCAACTAATGCCCGTTTCAGGAATGTCAAGCGCACCGTAACCAACCATATCCGAATGATACGCGCCGATATTTTCCAAAAATTTCAGAATTGAACGCTCCGTAAGCTTGGCGTCTTTGCCAAAGTCCTCAACAGAGGCTTTCATTTTTTCTTCATAAAACATGGTCTTTCTTTCCTTTTTTAAGATAATATAAATTAGTATAACACATGAATATGAACAATGTATGAACAACAAGAAGTTTTATAAATAATCATTTTCCGCTGTTGACATTCCAAAAACGAGTGATATAATTAAAATAAAAACACATTTCGAGGTGATAAACGTGCTTTACCCGAAAAGAAGCGAAAAAACGCTCGACATTAAGCTTTTTCAAAACCCCACGCGCGAATATCGCGCCGCGCCCTTCTGGTCTTGGAACTGTAAGCTCACAAAGGAGCTTTTGGAAAAAGAGATTGAATATATGGCAAAGATGGGATTTGGCGGCTATTATATGCACCCGCGTGTAGGACTTGCAACGCCGTATCTTTCCGATGAATTTATGGAAATGGTGCGCGTTTGTCTGGAAAAAGGCAAAGCTTGCGACATGAACACCAATCTTTATGACGAAGACATGTGGCCTTCCGGCCCCGCAGGCGGTCTTGTGACGGATCTTTCTCAGGAGCATCTGCAAAAATATCTCGTTCTCACACCTTTTGAAAAAGAGGAAAATGAGAAGAAAATCTTCCTTGCGGCGTTTGACATTTTGCTGAATGAAGAAGGAAATCTCGCGTCCTACCGCCGTATTGAAAAACAAGCGGCGATCTCCGAAAAACACGATAAGTGGTTCGCCTATATGGAATACGGTGACTACTGTGATACGATGCGAAAAGAAACAATAGAAGCATTCCTCGCCGTTACGCATGAAACGTATAAAAAACATTTCGCATCGGAATTCGGCGGTTATATCCCCTCGATCTTTTCCGATGAACCGCAAATGAAGCGCAAAGTTCCCTTGGAAAAAGCATTTGATAAGACAGATGCCATTTTCCCTTACACCAATGATTTTGACGAAACCTTCAAATCAAAATATGGAGAAAGCATTTTGGATCATTTGCCGACGCTCCTTTGGGAAATGGAAGACGGTACACCTTCTCCCATACGATACCACTATCACGTTCATGCAACAGAACGCTTTGCTGAAGCTTTTACGGACACCGTGGGCAAATGGTGTGAAGAAAACAATCTTCTTTACACGGGACACATGATGAACGAAACAAGTCTGCGTAGCCAAACCGTCCACGTCGGTGAAGTCATGCGAAATCTGCGCGGATTTGGGCTTCCGGGACTTGATATCCTAGTAGATCTGCGTGAGCCAAACACAGCAAAGCAAGCACAAAGCATTGCGCATCAATACGGCAGAGAGGGCATCACCAGCGAGCTTTACGGTGCGACCGACTGGAATTTTGATTTTCGCGGTCATAAGCTCCAAGGTGATTGGCAAGCGGCACTTGGCGTGACGCACCGCGTTCCCCATCTCTATTGGGCGTCCATGGGGGGCGATGGAAAACGTGATTATCCTGCCTCCATCGGCCATCAATCGCCGTGGTACACGGAATATCGCCACATCGAAGATCACTTTGCGAGAATCAACACGGTGATGACACGCGGTGTTCCCGATGTGGATATCGCCGTCATTCACCCGATCGAATCCTATTGGTTCTATTACGGCACAAATGACAAAACCGGCACGCTCCGTTCCGCGATGAACGAGCGTTACGACGCGCTCACAAATCGGCTCATCACAAACCTTTATGATTTTGATTTTGTCAGCGAATCTCTCCTGCCCGAACAGTTTACGGAAACGGAAGAAGGTTTTGCCGTTGGCAAAATGAGATATAAAACCGTGATCGTACCGCCGCTTGCGACTATGCGAAAAACAACGTTGCAAGCACTTCAGATTTTCAAAAAACATGGCGGTGAGATCATTTTCCTTGATGAAGCACCCAAATTTATTGATGCTCTTCTCTCAAATGAAGCTTCCGAACTTGCCAAAGATTGCATTTGCTTCTCTTTTTCCGATGGCAAATTGCTCGATCATTTGAAAAAGCGGATATTCATCACCACAAAAAACGGAAATTCTTCGGAAAATCTGATCCACGCATTGCGCACAGACGGCGAAAAGAAACATCTTTTCATCAGCCATTTTCGCAAAAAAGATTTCGACACTGCACCCGTCGAGGAATATATCATCACACTTTGCGGGGAGTTTACCGTCTTTGAATACGACACCGAAAAAGGTGAAAAACGCAGACTTGCCGTCACTTATCAAAATGGCAAAACAAGCTTTCCTTGGGTAACGTCCGCTTGCGGTTCTCTGCTTTTGGAATTGACAGAAGAAAAAGATATGCAGACATGCGGCTTCTCTTATAAGCTTCCGACGCATAAATCCGCATCGTATCCGACGCATATCGCGCAATACGAGCTTGAAGAAGAAAATGTTTTGTTGCTCGACACGGCAAGCTATCGTCTGAATGAAGGAGAATGGCAGCCGGAAATAAATTACATGAAAATAAACGGTGCGCTCCGCCAAGCACTCGGTATCCGTCATCGCGGTCAGCCGTGGCGTTATCCACCAGACAAAAAGCCTGCAGATACCGTTATGCTCCGTTTTGTGATCCGCTCTGAGATCGAATATGAAAGCGCGCATCTGGCACTGGAATATCCTAATTACACAGAACTTTTCATGAATGGAGAAAAAGTGCCTATGCATACCGATGGGCATTATGTGGACGATGCAATCGTTACCGTTCCTTTGCCAAAGATTAAAAAAGGCGAAAACGAATTGATCGTTTCCTTGAAATACGGCGATATCAACAGCGTGGAAGCTTATTATTTACTTGGCAACTTCGGTGTCAAAGTCCATGGGCCCTTTGCCTTTATCACAGAAATGCCCAAAGCGCTTTATTTTGAAAGCTTAACCGATCAAGATCTCGCTTTTTACAGCGGCAACGTTCACTACCGTTTTGAAATCAAGGGTGGCGGCAAAAAGGCACTGGAAATCGCCAAATATCGCGGCGCTGTCATTAAAGTTTTGGTAGACGGAAAAGAAAAGGGATATATAGATTTTCCGCCGTACAGACTCCCTCTCGGCGATCTTCCCGAAGGAAAACACACGGTAGAGATGATCCTTTACGGAAATCGTGCGAATACCTTCGCACCGCTTCATTCCCTCAGCGAAACGCTCTCATGGACATTTACGGGAAGCAGAGCTTGGAACACGTCCGACCGTTTCTGGATACCCGAATATCAGCTGAAAAGATTCGGTATCCTTTCGGCGCCAAGAATCCTTGACGAAGATTAACGTTACCGGCTATTGACTTCAAAAAACGATTGTTTATAATAAAACTACAACCACGCTTATTTTTTAAAAATAGACTCTGATATTGCGAAAGGAATAGAAACTTATGCTTTACCCGAAAAAAAGTACGCCGAAACTGGATATGGCGCTTTTCAAAAATCCCACGAAAGAATATCGCGCAGCACCCTTCTGGTCTTGGAACTGCGAGCTGAAAAAGGACGTTTTGGAAAAGCAGATCGAGGTCATGAAAAAAATGGGCTTCGGCGGCTATTATATGCACACACGTGTCGGCATGGCGACGCCTTATCTTTCTGATGAATTTATGTCGCTTGTCGGTGCTTGCATCGAAAAAGGCAAACAGGAAGATATGAATTCTTATCTTTATGATGAAGACAGATGGCCTTCCGGCACAGCAGGCGGCTTCACCGTGCAAGCTTCCGAAGAAAACGTGCAAAAAGTCCTTTGTTTTACTTATTATCCTTATGATGACGGCACACTCGTCACCGAAGGGGACAAGGCAAAAGCGGTGGCACCCAATGGTAAATACACTTTTCT
>JBGVIG010000364.1:0-11048 GCA_045122995.1 Eubacteriales bacterium
ACTTGAAGAATTTCACAGCGGAGCGGAACATACCGATGTCGTAGTTGCCGTCCACGTTGCGGTAAAGACCGCCGCCGATACGTTCGGAGTGTCCCATCTTACCAAACACTCTGCCGTCAGGAGAAGTGATACCTTCGATCGCGAAAGCGGAGCCGTTGGGATTGAAGTGGATATCGTTTGTGGGGTTGCCGTCCATGTCAACGTACTGTGTTGCGATCTGACCGTTTGCTGCAAGCTCGGCGATCAGTTCATCGGAAGCATAGAAGCGACCTTCGCCGTGGGAGATCGGAACAGTCACGATGTCACCAACGTTCATTTCAGAGAGCCAAGGAGATTTGTTCGAGCAGATTCTGGTGCGAACAAGTCTGGACTGGTGACGAGAAATGATATTGTAGGTGAGTGTGGGGGAGTTTTCATCGGTGTCGATGATCTTACCGTAAGGAACAAGACCAAGCTTGATAAGTGCCTGGAAGCCGTTACAAATACCTGCCATGAGGCCGCCCTTTTCATCGAGGAGCTTTGTGGTCGCATCTTTTACAGTCGCATTGCGGAAGAATGCTGTGATAAACTTGCCGGAACCATCAGGTTCGTCACCGCCGGAGAAGCCGCCGGGAACGAAGATCATCTGGGATTCACCGATCTTCTTCGCGAAGTTTTCAGCAGAAGCGGAAATACCTGCCGCAGAAAGGTTGTTGATCACGAAAATTTCAGGATCTGCACCGGCATCAGCAAATGCTTTCGCGGTGTCATATTCACAGTTTGTGCCGGGGAATACGGGAATCAGCACGCGAGGTTTTGCCACCTTGACAGCAGGAGCGGAAGCGATCTGTCCGTTTGTATAGGAGAAAGCAGGAATTTCTTTTTCCGCCATGGGAATATTGCAGGAATAAACGGGTTCGAGCACACCTTCGTAAGCCGCGAGGAGCTTATCAAGGCAAAGCTTTGTGCCGTTATAGGAGATGGATTTTTCTTCAGTGGTCGCACCGAGAACAGCACCAACGTTTTCATCACAAGCAAGCTCAATGACAAATGCACCGTATGCGTGACCGAAGATATCCTTCATGGAAACTGCGCTGTCGTAGGCAAAGCCGATGCCGTTACCAAAGCTCATCTTCATGACAGCTTCTGCAACACCGCCAAAGGTAGGTGTGTAGACCGCAAGCGCTTTCTTTGCACGAACGAGGTCAGCAACCACGTCAAAGTTTGCAAGCAAGCTTGCAGGCGTGGGAAGACCGTTTTTATCATATTCGGGACGGAGGATCACGACCTTGTGACCTGCGCCCTTGAATTCGCCGGACTGGATATTCTGCGTCTTTTCGGTGGTCACCGCAAAAGAAACGAGTGTGGGCGGAACGTCGATATTTTCAAAGGAACCACTCATGGAGTCTTTGCCGCCGATCGCCGCGATGCCGAGATCCATCTGCGCTTTGAACGCACCGAGGAGAGCCGCAAGGGGTTTGCCCCAGCGTTTGCCGTCACGGAGAGGCTTTTCAAAATATTCCTGGAAGGTAAGATAAACATCTTCAAATTTTGCGCCTGTTGCGATCAGCTTGGAAACAGATTCCACAACCGCAAGGTATGCACCATGATAAGGGCTCTTTTCCGCGATCATCGGGTTATAGCCCCAAGCCATCACGGAGCAATCGTCTGTGTGACCTTTTTCCACGGAGATCTTGTTTGCCATAGCCTGGATCGGTGTATGCTGATATTTGCCGCCAAAGGGCATAAGGACAGTGCCTGCACCGATGGTGGAGTCAAAGCGTTCGGAAAGGCCGCGTTTGGAGCAGATATTGAGGTCAGTAGCAACCTTTTCGTATTCTGCTGCAAAGTCATCACCGATCTCTTTTTCATAAACAGCAGGAGCCGCAGGAGCGATGTCGATATGTTTTTCTGCACCGTTGGAGTTAAGGAATTCGCGCGAGATATCTACGATATTCACGCCGTTCCAGTTCATCACAAGACGAGGCTCTGCGGTAACTGTCGCAACAACAGTCGCCTCCAAGTTTTCGCTGTTTGCGAGCTCTTTGAAGCGTTCTACATTTTCTGCTTCAACAACAACTGCCATTCTTTCCTGAGATTCAGAAATAGCAAGCTCGGTGCCGTCAAGGCCTTCATATTTCTTGGGAACGGCGTTAAGATTGATGGAAAGACCATCTGCAAGCTCACCGATCGCAACGGAAACACCGCCTGCACCAAAGTCGTTGCAACGCTTGATCATGCGGCAAGCTTCATAGTTACGGAACAAACGCTGAAGTTTTCTTTCTTCGGGCGCATTACCCTTCTGTACTTCTGCGCCGCAGGATTCAAGAGAGGAAAGATTATGAGATTTAGAAGAACCTGTCGCACCGCCGCAGCCGTCACGTCCGGTTCTGCCGCCGAGAAGGATCACCACGTCACCGTCTTCGGGGCATTCACGACGAACGTTCTTTTCAGGCGCCGCGCCGACAACCGCACCGATCTCCATGTGTTTTGCGGTGTAGCCGTCGTGATAAAGCTCATCGACCTGTCCTGTCGCAAGACCGATCTGGTTACCATAAGAAGAGTAACCTGCTGCCGCTGTGGTCACGATCTTACGCTGCGGAAGCTTACCGGGGATCGTTTCGGAAACAGGAACGAGAGGATTCGAACCACCCGTGATACGCATTGCTGCGTAAACGTAAGATCTGCCGGAAAGCGGGTCACGGATCGCACCGCCGATACAGGTAGCTGCACCGCCGAAAGGTTCGATCTCAGTGGGGTGATTGTGTGTTTCATTCTTGAAGAGGAGAAGCCAAGGCTCTTTTTTACCGTCGATCTCCACTTCAATCTTAACGGTGCAGGCGTTGATCTCTTCGGATTCATCGAGCTTGGTCAGCTTGCCTGCTTTTTTGAGTGCTTTTGCAGCGAGTGTGCCGATGTCCATCAGATTGATCGGCTTGGTTCTGCCGAGCTCTTTTCTCGTCGCGATGTATTCATCGTATGCCTTTGCAAGAAGCTCGTCTTCAAACTTCACGCTGTCGATGGTGGTGTTAAAGGTGGTGTGACGGCAGTGGTCAGACCAGTAAGTATCGATCATCTTGATCTCAGTGATGGTGGGGTTTCTGCCTTCCTTTTTGAAGTATTCCTGGCAGAAAGCGATATCGCCTTCGTCCATCGCAAGTCCCATCTCCTTGAGAAGCGCGTTGAGTCCTTCCGCATCAAGATCGATAAAACCGTCCAATGTTGCAACGGAGGTAGGAATATCGTATTCGGGCTTGAGCGTTGCAGGGAGTGCCATCGTTGCCTCGCGGCATTCCACGGGGTTGATCACGTATTTTTTGATGCGTGCGATATCTTCTTCGGAGAGGTTGCCGTAAAGACGGTAAACCTTTGCCGTGCGAACAGTGGGACGTTCACCCTCAGAGATGATCTGAATGCACTGTGCTGCGGAGTCTGCTCTCTGATCAAACTGACCGGGCAGATATTCCACTGCAAAAAGGACTGCACCATCTTCTTCAAGCTCACTTGTGACAATATCAAGCTGAGGCTCGGAGAAAACGGTTTTTTTGCAGGATTCAAAGAGCGCCGCCTCGATGTTTTCCACATCGTAGCGGTTGAGAACGCGGAGTTCTTCCAAAGTTGTGATGCCGAGAAGACCTCGGATATCAGAGAGAAGGGATCTCGCTTCACCGGCAAGCTCTTTTTTCTTTTCTACATAAACTCTATATACCATTGTAGTTCGTTCCTTTCAGTAAATAAAAGAATGCATTGGTAAAATCGTGAGCATACCGCTCGCTTATTTCTTTGCCGCAAGTGCGCGCGCACCGATGTCATGACGATAGAAGCCGTTTGCAAAATCAATCGTTTCCGTCTTTTTGTAAGCTTTTTTCACAGCTTCTTCCAGCGTATCTGCGACCGCAGTTACACCAAGAACACGTCCACCTGCGCTGACAAGACCGTTTTCCGTCTTTTTCGCGCCTGCAACGTAGATAAAGCCGGTTTCATCGTCTGTGGGGAGTGTCATGGGGCAACCGCTTTCATACTTCACGGGATACCCCTTGGAAGCCACGATCACACAGCAAGCGGATTTCTCAGAGAATTTCACTTCCACATCAGCAAGCGTGCCATTTGCCGTTGCCTGCATGATGGTGAGAAGATCGCTTTCGAGAAGCGGCAAAACGACCTGTGTTTCGGGATCGCCGAAGCGGCAGTTGTATTCGATCACACGGGGGCCGTTCGGTGTGAGCATCAAACCGAAATAAAGACAACCGCGGAAGGTTCTTCCCTCTTTATTCATCGCTTCGATGGTGGGGAGGAAGATCGTTTTCATGCATTCATCAGCAATTGCGGGAGTGTAATAGGGGTTGGGCGCGATCGTACCCATACCGCCGGTATTCAGACCGGTGTCACCGTCGCCCGCGCGCTTGTGGTCCATGGAGGAGATCATGGGAACAACGACGTTGCCGTCTGTAAAGGAAAGAACGGAAACTTCGGGACCTGTGAGAAATTCTTCGATAACGACACGGCTGCCCGATGCACCGAACACCTTGTCTTCCATCATGGAGCGGACCGCGTCTTTCGCTTCGTCGCGTGTCTGTGCGATGATAACACCCTTACCGAGTGCCAAGCCATCTGCCTTGATAACCGTGGGGATCGGTGCGGTTTCGAGATAAGCAAGCGCTTTTTCCATATCCTCAAACACTTCATAGGAAGCGGTGGGGATACCGTATTTTTTCATGAGATTTTTGGAGAAGACCTTACTGCCTTCAATGATCGCAGCATCTGCTTTGGGACCAAACGCGGGAACACCGATCGCTTCCAGCGCGTCCACAGCACCGAGCACCAGCGGATCGTCAGGTGCCACAACGGCAAAATCAATGGCATTTTCTTTTGCAAAAGCGGTGATCGCTTCGATATCCTTTGCGCCGATGCCGGTGCAGACAGCGTCATTTTCCATACCGCCGTTGCCGGGGAGCGCATAGATGACTTCCACCGCGGGATTTTCTTTCAGTTTCTTAATGATCGCATGTTCGCGGCCACCGCCGCCAACTACCATAAGTTTCATAGGTTTGATTTTCCTTTCACTTCGAAATAACAAAAGGGGGGAGTTTGTCCTGTAACGGCATAATGCCGGCAATATTTCAGCCGGCAATATACCAGACAATATTAGTGGTGGAAGAGGCGCATGCCGGTGAACGCCATCGCAATGCCATGCTCGTTACAAGCATCGATCACAAGGTCGTCACGAACAGAACCGCCGGGCTGTGCGATGTAAGAAACACCGCTCTTCTTTGCGCGTTCGATATTATCAGAGAAGGGGAAGAATGCGTCGGAGCCGAGCGCCACGCCCTTGATGGTCGCAAGATAAGCATCTGCTTCTTCCTTGGTGAGCGGTTCGGGGCGTTCGGTGAAGTATTTCTGCCATACGCCTTCTGCGCAAACGTCTTCTTCGTTCTTATTGATGTAACCGTCAATGATGTTATCGCGGTCTGCTCTGCCGAGAGTGGGAAGGAAAGGAAGATTCAAAACCTTTTCATACTGGCGGAGCTGCCATGTATCTGCCTTTGTGCCTGCAAGTCTTGTGCAGTGGATTCTGGACTGCTGACCTGCGCCGACGCCGATCGCCTGACCATCGGTTGCATAGCAAACGGAGTTGGACTGTGTATATTTCAAGGTGATGAGCGCAATGATGAGGTCGATTTTTGCGGACTCGGGAATCTCTTTGTTTTCGGTCACAACATTCGTGAGAAGTGCTTCGTTAATTTCAAAGTTATTTCTTCCCTGCTCGAAGGTGATGCCGTAGACCTGCTTGGTTTCCACGGGTGCGGGAACGTAGTCGGGATCGATCTTTACGATGTTGTAAGCGCCTTTTTTCTTGGTCTTGAGGATCTCAAGCGCTTCATCGGTGTAACCGGGAGCGATGATACCGTCGGAAACTTCACGCTTGATGAGAAGTGCTGTGGTCACGTCGCAAACGTCAGAAAGGGCGATCCAGTCACCGAAGGAGGACATTCTGTCCGTACCTCTTGCTCTTGCATAAGCGCACGCGAGAGGAGATTCGTCAAGACCTTCCACATCGTCTACAAAGCAAGCTTTTTTGAGCGCGGGAGAAAGCTTCTTGCCGACAGCAGCAGAAGTGGGGCTTACGTGCTTGAAGGACGTTGCCGCTACCATACCGGTAGCTTCTTTGATCTCTTTTACGAGCTGCCAGGAGTTGAAAGCATCGAGAAAGTTGATGTAACCGGGTCTGCCCGAGAGGATCTCAATGGGAAGCTCGCTGCCATCTGCCATAAAGATTCTGGAAGGCTTCTGATTGGGGTTACAACCATATTTGAGCTGAAATTCATTCATGGGTTCAGATTCCTTTCTTACGTCTTAATGATTTTTATTGAAAATAAATTCGTTTACGCTGCCGTTTTCAAGAGAAACGGTACGAACAAAGAGAGATACTTTGTTATCTTCATTGAGGTTTGTCCAAACGAGGTCGGCAAGTTCTTCTGCGGTATTGGGAAGTGCCACTTCTTCCGGTTCGCCGTAGAAGGAAGGAATGGGATTGCCGTCACACTTATAAGTATGGATAAAGTGACCAAGACCTGCGAGAGGCTTGTAGCTGTAAAAATATCTCTGGCATGCTTCGGGATTGCCGCCCGTGCTCTTCAAAATAGACATTTTATAGGTAAAATCGCCGTTTGCATAGTGAAGGATACCCGAAATACGAGGCGTGTAGTTGGGGTGATCGGGTTCAAATTCACGGGTGTGGAGAGATTTTTCAAAAGCATAACCGTCCTCCCCGTTTGCTTTGATGTAATCCATGACAGTGTCTGTCTGGTCACCGTTTGTAACAACATCAATGCCTTCGGTTTCAAGGAAGGGGTTATAAATGATGAGGCTGGGATCGGAAAGCTTGGATTCATCAAAAGCCTTGGTGCGCATGCCACCTTCGTAACGCTCGAAGATGCGGTTGCGGCTGTTTTCGCTTCTGCCCATGATGAAATAAGCGATCATCGCGTTTTTGCCGTCGGCACTCTTGCCGATGACGATACCGCGGCCGGGGTATGTATTATTTTCGAGAAGGGATTTCAAATCGAATAATGCCATGGTAAACAGTCCTTTCAAAAAATATGTAGCTTATGCGCCGTAAGAAGCGCCTTCTTTGCGGATCTTAGCAGAAACGATCTCTGCCGCTGCAGGAAGAAGATGCCATTCCGCCTCTTCCATCACGCGCTTCTGGAGGATCTCGGGCGTATCGCCCTCTTTGATCTCAACGGCTCTTTGGAGAATGATCTCACCGCCGTCGGGAATCTCATTGACAAAATGAACGGTTGCTCCCGTTACCTTCACGCCGTAAGCAAGCGCAGCTTCATGCACATGGAGCCCGTAAAAACCCTTGCCGCAGAATGACGGGATCAGAGAGGGGTGAACGTTCAAAATGCGTTTGGAATATGCGCTTGTGAAATTCTCGGAAAGAATGCTCATAAAGCCCGCAAGAATGATAAGCTCAATGCCGTTTTCCGTGAGGATTTCTTTGATCTTCGCTTCAAACGCTTCCTGCGAACCGCAAGCCTTTTTCGTCACGGTAACGCTTGGAATACCTGCGTTCTTTGCACGTTCCAGCGCATATGCCCCCTCTTTATTGGAAAGCACAAGCGAGATCTTGCCGCTTGCAAGCTCACCGCGACGCTCAGAGTCAATGAGCGCTTGCAGATTGGTGCCGCCGCCCGAAACGAGCACGGCTATTTTTACAGGATTCATAGGAAAAATCCTTTCTATCATATTTTTAATATCCCGAGGGATCATTCAAGGATGACCTGCTCGTCGGATTCCACGATCTCGCCGAGAACGTAAGCGTCGTCGCCGTTTGCGCGGAGAATTTCGAGCGCGGTGTTAACGTCTTCCTTTGCCACCATAACGCACATACCGACACCCATGTTGTAGGTGTTATACATATCGCGCTCCGGCACACCGCCAACCTCTGCGATGAGATCGAAGATGGGAAGAACCTTCACGTCAGACTTCTTGATCTTTGCGCCGAGCCCTTCGGGAATCGCACGCGGAATGTTTTCATAGAAGCCACCGCCTGTAATATGAGAGATACCCTTCACCGCCACCTTTTCAAGAAGAGCGAGAATGGATTTTACGTAAATTCTGGTAGGAGTGAGAAGTGTTTCGCCAACTGTCTTGCCGCCCAGCTTTTCATTGGGAACGTAAAGGTCGGGATTGTTGTTGTCGATATCGAAAACCTTACGGCAGAGAGAGAAGCCGTTGGAGTGAATGCCTGTGGAGGGGAGCGCGATGATTACGTCGCCCGCCTTCATGGTCTTGTTATCGATCATTTTCTTCTTGTCAACGATGCCTACGGCAAAGCCTGCGAGGTCATAGTCCTCAACGGGCATAAGACCGGGATGCTCCGCGGTTTCACCGCCGATGAGCGCCGCGCCGGACTGTACACAGCCCTCGGCAACACCGGATACGATCGCCGCGATCTTTTCGGGATAGTTTTTGCCGCAAGCAATGTAGTCAAGGAAGAAAAGCGGCTTTGCGCCACAGCAGATGATATCGTTTACGCACATGGCAACGGCATCAATACCGATGGTGTCGTGCTTGTCCATAAGGATCGCGAGTTTTACTTTTGTGCCACAACCGTCAGTACCGGAAACGAGAACGGGTTCTTCCATTCCGGTGGGAAGGCCATAGCAACCGCCAAAGCCGCCGACGTCATCAAGACAGCCTGCGTTACGTGTACGAGCGATGTGCGCCTTCATAAGTTCAACAGCTTTATAGCCCGCGGTGATATCTACGCCGGCCGCTGCATAGCTTTCAGATCTGGAATTCTGCATGGTTAGAGTTCCTCCTAAAAAATTCGTTATATTCAAAAAATCAGTTCAGACCAACACGACGCATCATTTCGTTGTATGCGTCTTCAACACCGCCCATATCACGGCGGAAACGGTCTTTGTCGAGTTTTTCATTGGTTTCAGCGTCCCAGAAACGGCAGGTATCAGGAGAGATCTCGTCTGCGAGAACGATGGTACCGTCTGCAGTCTTACCGAATTCAAGCTTGAAGTCAACAAGCTTAACGCCGAGCGCGAGGAAATATTCTTTCAAAACAGCGTTAACGGTGAACGCCATATTTTTGATCTTTTCGATTTCTGCTTTGGTAGCCAGCTTCAAAGCAACCGCGTGGTAATCGTTGAGAAGCGGATCGTGGAGATCGTCATTCTTGTAGGAAAATTCGATGGTGGGTTCGTCAAATACAATGCCCTCTTCTACGCCGTAACGTTTTGCAAAGGAACCTGCAGAGATGTTACGAACGATAACTTCAAGAGGAACGATGGAAACTTTCTTAACGAGGGTTTCACGGTCAGAAAGTTCTTCAACGAAGTGAGTGTCAACGCCTTTTTCAGCGAGGAGCTTCATAAGGAAGTTAGACATGCGGTTGTTAACAACGCCTTTGCCGCTGATGGTACCTTTTTTAAGGCCGTCAAGTGCGGTTGCGTCGTCTTTGTAAGAAACGATGACAAGATTTTGGTCGTCGGTTGCAAATACTTTTTTTGCTTTGCCTTCATAGAGCTGTTCTCTTTTTTCCATGGGGGATCTCTCCATTTCTGCCTTTCGGCATTTTGTTGTGTATTGGGATTTTGATTATTTATTGTATTTCTGTTCGATCGCTTTATTTTTCGCAAGAACTTTCGAAGCACCTTCCGCTCTCATAGCGTTAAGCTTCAACGCGAGATCTTTATCCTCAATGGCAAGCATCTGCACGCAAAGGATCGCCGCGTTGGCAGCACCGTCGATTGCAACGGTAGCAACCGGAATGCCGCTTGGCATCTGCACGGTGGAGAGAAGCGCGTCAAGTCCGTCAAGATTAGTGGATTTTACGGGAACACCAACCACAGGAAGTGTTGTGTTTGCAGCGATCGCACCTGCAAGATGTGCCGCCATTCCGGCAAGAGCAATGATGGCACCGAAACCGTTTTCACGTGCGTTCATAGCAAAATCTCTTGCTTCAACGGGTGTTCTGTGTGCAGAAAAAACGTGAACTTCGTAAGGTACGTCGAAAGAAGCGAGCATATTCACTGCTTTTTCCGCTACGGGAAGGTCGCTGTCGCTACCCATGATGATTGCGATTTTCTTCATAAAAATTCTCCTTTTTGCCGACTAACGGCGATGTATTTTTGATGTTCTGAAAACAAAAAAGGGCAGTCCTATCCAGTATGAATAGGATTGCCCAGACGGTCGGCTCAATATTATCCCCCGTTTCCATGTGGTGCTCCACTTCCGTCGGTTGCGGGAAATCCGTTTACCTTTTTATTATATCGTTTTTCCGTTTTTTTGTCAAGAGCCACACCTACAATATTGACGGTTTTTCCTTGATTTTTTATCAATATTTAATAAAAACCAATATCATGAAGTGCTTCGCATATTTTTTCTGCCGCATGACCGTCGCCATAAGGATTTTGTGCACGCGCCATTTTGACGTAACTTGCCGGATTCTCCAGCAGTTCTTCACACGCGGCAAAAATTTCGTCCGCTTTTGTGCCGACGAGTTTTGCTGTTCCTGCCTCGATGCCCTCGGGGCGCTCCGTGGTGTCACGCATCACAAGCACAGGCACCCCAAAGAAAGGTGCTTCTTCCTGCGCACCGCCGCTATCTGTGAGAACAAGATACGAACGCGCCATGAAATTATGAAAATCCACAGCGCAGAGCGGCGGAATAAGGCGCACGTTTTCCAAGTCCGCCAGCATCTCCTGCGCCGCATTTTTCACCAAAGGATTGGGATGCACCGGATAGATGATGAAGACCTCAGGGTGTTCTTGCGCGAGCGTTTTCACCGCCGTAAAAATATGGGAAAGCCCCTCGCCGAGATTTTCTCTTCTGTGCGCAGTCATGAGGATCACGCGCCGTCCTGCCGATTCCTGTAAAACAGGATGCGTATAATCATTTCTCACAGTGTAAGCCAGCGCATCGATCGCTGTGTTCCCTGTAACAAAAATTTCATTCTTGTCTTTCCCCTCACGAAGCAGATTTTCTCTCGCGTTTACGGTCGGTGCAAAATGAAAGCTTGCAAAAGCAGACACCGAGATACGGTT
>JBGVIG010000365.1:0-2676 GCA_045122995.1 Eubacteriales bacterium
ATAAATGCTGCACGAGCTGCCGCATCTATAACTGGGATTATGCGATGATGTTCACCCCGTTTCTCGTGGTGCCGCATTTTTTCACTTGGAGCTTACTTGCGATCGCGTTGATGCTTCTTGCCCGTTGGGAGATCACGCTTCATTTTTATCCTGAGCGTTTTTCGGAAAAAACAAATGCGTGTCTTGCTTGCAAAAACTGCAAGGAACAGCTTTGTCAGCACAAAAAACAGCTCCGCGGTTTTCTTAAAAAGAATAAAACTCGTTTCACGCTCCTCGGTAATCGTGCTTTGGAAACGGTTCGTGCCAAAACAAAGAAAAAATAACGATAAAAAGAAAAACTACCGTAACCTTTGGGTTTACGGTAGTTTTGTTTTTTGAAATTATGCTTCAGCTTGTTCAGAGGTTTCCTCGTCTTCTTTGACGTAGAAGAGAACGCCGAGTGTATTGGGACCGCAATGGCTGGAAATAACGCCGCCTGCTTGGGTGATGAGAATCTCATCGAAGTAGTCGAGCGCTTCAAGCTCCGCTTTGACAAGACCGATCAGCTCTTCGGTGCAACCAGAATGTGTAATGAATACACGCGCGGGATCTGCTTTGGCAAGAACGTTTTTCAGACCGTCTACATAGGTTTTCAGGACATGGTCCATTTTGCCGCGGAATTTTTTGCTGACGCCCATGGAGCCGTCTTTTACGATGATCATGGGGTGAAGCTTAAAGGTGTTGGCGATCAGCGCGGTAACCGCGGTGCATCTGCCGCCTCTGGAGAGATAAGTAAGTGTGTCCACGACAAAGCTTGCGCGAACGAGATGAAGACTATTTTCGATCTCTTGAACGATTTCTTCCGCGCTCTTGCCTTCTTTAGCAAGCTCTGCTGCGCGAATGATCTGAAGACCGATACCTGTGGAAAGATTCTGCGAGTCAATTACAAAAAGTCTGGAGTAACATTCCTGCGCCGCGATCAAACGAATGACTTGGCAAGTGCTGCTCATTTTACTGGAAATGGTAAAGAAAATGATATCGTCGCCGTTATCCATCAGGGGTTTCAGAACTTCAATCGATTTTTCATAAGTCACCGCCGCGGTTTTGGGTGTTGTGCGGTTTTCGTCTGCCCATTTGTAGATATCAGCAGGCGTGATGTCAACACCATCATAAAAGGTTTCATCATTCATGACAACGCAAAGCGGAACGGTGCGGATATCGTAGCGTTCAAGCAACTCAGGGGATAAGTCACAAGTACTGTCAGACACGATTCGGATTTCTTTCATAAAATATACTCCTAAAAATATGAATAATGTACTTTATAAATATATTTTATATGAGTTTTATACATTTGTCAATAGTTGTTCTGAAATTTTCGCCCCATTTCGACATGATTTTATTATTTTGCATAGCAAAATTTTCATTGACGGTGTGGGGATTTGTGGTATAATAAAAATATATTGTTACTGATAAAGGAGAATGCTTATGAAATATATGATCGCATCAGATATTCACGGCTCGGCATACTATTGCAAGGAGATGCTTGCAGCGTTTGAAAAAGAGGGTGCTGATAGTCTGATCTTGCTCGGAGATATCCTTTACCATGGTCCGCGAAATGATCTGCCGCGCGATTATGCGCCAAAGGAAGTGATCACGCTTCTCAACGAAAAGAAAGAAAATCTTCTTTGCGTGCGCGGTAATTGTGACACGGAAGTGGATCAAATGGTGCTGGAATTTCCGATCCTTGCGGATTATGCTGTTCTTGACCTTGGTAAACGTATGCTTTTTCTGACACATGGACATCATTACGGTGAAAAAACACCGCCGCCGATGCGCAAGGGGGATATTTTGATGAACGGACATACTCACGTTCCCAAATGCGTGGAATATGAGGCTTATGTCTATATGAATCCCGGTTCGGTTTCTATTCCGAAAGAGGGAAGCGTACACGGTTATATGACGCTGGAAAATGGCGTATTCCTTTGGAAAGATTTTTCGGGGAATGAGATTTCCCGTTATGAGCTGAAATAATTTTGTGAGGAGATAACTTATGAAATCGAAAGTATATTTTACCAAAACGATCACACCGGAAAAGGTGCTTGAAATGTATCGTTTGCTCGGATGTGAGCTTCCCGGCAAGGTTGCGGTGAAGCTTCATTCCGGAGAGCTTGGCAATCAGAATTTTCTTGGCCCCGACTTTTGTAAACCGCTCATTGAGGCGGTAAACGGCACCGTCGTGGAATGTAACACCGCGTATGCAGGCGGCAGAAATACGACCGAAGCACACGTCAAAACCATGGAAGAACATGGTTGGAGCCGTTATTTTACGGTGGATATCATGGACGGTGAAGGTGATGATCTTGTTTTGGATATTCCGAACGGAAAAACGATTCAGAAAAATTACGTCGGTAAAAATTTGAAAAACTATGATTCTATGATCGTTTTTTCACATTTTAAAGGACATCCCATGGGGGGCTACGGCGGTGCGCTGAAGCAGCTTTCCATCGGTGTGGCATCTTCCTTTGGCAAAGCTTATATCCATGGAGCGGGCGAACCCGAAAAGATCTGGACAGCTGATCACGATAGCTTTCTTCGTTCGATGGCAGATGCGGCAGGTTCTGTGCATGAATTTTTTAACGGTAATATCCTCTATATCAACGTAATGAAAAATCTTTCCGTAGACTGCGACTGCTGCGC
>JBGVIG010000366.1:0-4547 GCA_045122995.1 Eubacteriales bacterium
GTATCGGACTTTTTAAGTTTGATATCGTCGCATGGCTTTTCGGCAGTCAAGAGGCTTTGCTCAGCCGCATCGTATATACCGTTATCGCACTTGCCGGCGTTTGGTGCATCTCGCTTCTTTTCCGTGAAAGGGAAACTGAACAGATCACAGGCGACATGGGCCGCTGATCACGCGCAAAAATATCCCAACCGCAGTCTTATCCAAAGACAAAACGGTTGGGATTTTTATCATCAAAAGCAAAAACCTCGGCTACTTCGTCATCTCTTTTTCGAAAATTCGCAAAAACCGCCCGACCTCATCCATCGTGTTGAATGCAGAAAAGCTGATGCGTAGTGCATCGCCGCCTGTTCCAAGCGACTTGTGTGCCAAAGGTGCGCAATGCATACCTGCTCTGACACAAACCCCTGCTTCTGCGAGCGCGCTTGCCACCTCGGTTGGAGAGCGTTCATCAAAGCCGAGAAGCAAGAGCGAACCTTTTTTCGCGTCGGGAAGATAAAGCTTTACGCCCTTCATCTGCAAGAGTGCCTCGCGCATACGGCGATAAAGAAGCGCTTCCTGCCGCTCGATCGAATCTCGCCCCACCGAACGAATATACGTGATCCCTGCGCCAAGCCCCACGATAGCAGGCGTGGCGACCGTTCCCGTTTCAAAAGATTCCGGTGGTTCATGCCCCATCGCAAGCTCCGCGGAATTTTTCCCGTTTCCCCCGAAGCGCGCCGGAGAAAATTTTGAAAAATCAAAATCATCGGCAAAAAGTGCAAATCCGCTGCCCTGCGGCCCATATAGCCCTTTATGCCCCGGTGCGCAAAGAATATCAATTCCATCACGAGGGAGCGAAATATCATAAATTCCCGCGCTTTGCGCTGCGTCCACGATGAAAAGGATCCCTTTTTTGCGGCAAAGAGCGCCGATCCTCCCGATTGGCAAGATCCGTGGGCATATATTCGAGGCGTGTGTTGTAATAATGGCGCGTGTTTTTGGCGTTATGCGCTTTTCCAGCTCGTGAAGAAGTGTATCATCATCACAAAGCGCAGGAAAAACGTCATACGTCATGCCTTTGATTTTGCAATATCCTGCCACCGTGCGAAGAACGCTGTTATGCTCAAGCTCCGAAATCAAAAAACGGTCGCCTGTGCGAGAGATCCCGTCCACCGCCAGATTCAGCGCATCGGTGGTGTTTTGCGTAAAGATCACATTTTCAGGCTTTGTCACACCGAAAAATTCTGCCACAACACAACGTACGTCATAGATCGCTTCAGAAGCGGCGACCGAGAGCGCATGTCCGCTTCTCCCCGGATTACCGCAATATTCACGCATACATCTCGTCATTTCACGAAGGACAGACGGTGGTTTAGGAAACGTCGTTGCCGCATTATCGAAATAGATCATAAAGTCGCTCCGAACAAATCAATTTTGCAAGATCTCGCCAAAAGAAATGCCTTCTTTTTCCAAAAGCATCACTGCAAGATTCACCGCATATACGTCCATGCGAAGCCCCCACGAACAGCCGTTTTTCGTCCGTTTCGGACTAACACGGATCATTCTCGCAGGGATCCCGTTTCGCTGAAGCAGTCTTTGCGCTTTGATGGCGTTTGTTTGTGAAGTCATTGTCAGCACACGCATCTCCATAAAATCAAACTCCTTTTGGTTCACGCATCGCTTATGCGGGACGGAGTATCCTCCGTCAATCTTATCTTATGCGCGAAATACACGATTGGTGAAACTTCCCTGCCAAAAAAAGACCCCTTCAAAAAGAAGGGATCTTTCAAAATTCATTTACAACCGCCGCAAGCAGCGCAGCCGGGACGGATATTCTTGACACTGGGTGCGGAAGCGAGGCCACCAAGCGCTGTTTCACGAAGCTGATACGGAATATTTCTGCCGACGTTATACATAACGGCAACAACTTCATCAAAGGGAACGAGCGTTTTGCCATCTGTGGCAAGCGCGATCTCCGCCGCGATAAACGCATTGGAAACACCCATTGCATTTCTCTTTTGACAAGGAGATTCCACAAGTCCGCCGATCGGGTCGCAGACAAGACCGAGGATATTACCGATCGCATCGCCTGCCGCAGCAAGGCATACCTCAGGCGAACCGCCAAGAAGCTCACAGATCGCAGATGCCGCCATCGCAGATGCCGCACCGACTTCTGCCTGACAACCGCCCTCAGCACCTGCAAGCGTTGCATTTTTGCTGATGATATAGCCGATCGCGCCCGCATTGAAAAGGGCGTAAACCAAGCTTTCATCGTCAAATTCATAAAATTCGTCCATTGCCACGAGCACGCCGGGAAGCACGCCCGAAGAACCTGCCGTGGGTGCCGCTACGATACGGCCCATGGAAGCATTCAATTCCAAAACGCCCATCGCATAAGCAGATGCACGCGAGATAAGTCCGCCGAGTGAGCCTTTTTCATTGATGCGTTTGAGAAGCGCACGGCTCTCACCGCCGATATAGCCGCCGAGGAGCTGCAATTTATCTTTCTGTGAGCGCTCTACACTTTCGCGCATAACGTCAAGCGATCTTCTCATGCGATCCATAACTTCTTCGTGCGTCGCGTCAAATTTGCTGACTTCTCTGGAAAACATGACTTCGGAAATCGTCATCTCTTCTCTTTCGCAAATTTCCAAAAGCTCTTTGCCGTTTGCAAAATCCATAATCGGTTTCATGCCTTTTCGACCATTCCTTTCTTTACGAATCAGTTATTTCACGCGGATATACATGGCGGAAAGAATATTGGGGCAAGCGCGGATCTCTTCCACCGCCTCTTCACCGATGATGCCGTCAATTTCCACAACGGAAAATGCCGTTCTGCCCTTATCTTCACAGATAACGTTCATCGACGAGATGTTGACCTGTTCTTTTTCGAAAACTTTTGCGATCGATGCCACCACGCCGGGCTTGTCCTTCTGGTGAACGATAACGGCATTGTTTTTACCGGAGAATTTGATCTCACAGCCGTTGATCTCACCGATCTCGATCTCGCCGCCGCCGACAGAAGATCCACGAAGCGTGCTCACGCGTCCGTCTTCTTCCGTGATCGTAATCCGCACGGTGTTGGGGTGATAGTCGGTTTCTTCATCACATTCTTCAAAGGAAAATTCCATGCCGGCCTCCTGTGCCATCGCAAAGGAATCGCGGATACGGTAATCGTCCGTTTCATAACCAAGCATACCGCCCACAAGCGCACGGTCTGTGCCGTGCCCGCGATAGGTCTTGGCAAAAGAACCGAAAAGCTTGAAATGCACGCGAACGATCTTTGTTTTGGTCATAAGCCAAGCGACATGCGCGATCTTGAGCGCGCCTGCCGTGTGGGAACTGGAAGGGCCGATCATAATCGGACCGATGATATCAAATACGCTGATCTCTCTCATGGAAAAATCCTTTCTGAAACCGAAGCTTCGGGGTGTATTTTTCGGCTAAATGCCATACTTGTGATTTTATTTTTACGGAAAAGGGCAGATCTCTGCCCTTTTCTTCTTAATTTTCATTGTTAGCCCTTGTGGATATTCGCGCCGACGTGGCGAAGCTTGGATACGATGTCATCATAACCGCGCTCGATCTTATCCACGCCTGTGATCTCGGTCCTACCATTTGCCGCAAGTGCCGCAAGCACCACAGCCGCGCCCGCACGCAGATCGACCGCATTTACATAGGAAGGTGTAAACGTCACCGCACCATCAACCACAGCTGTGCGATCATCAAGATAGATGCGCGCACCCATGCGCTGAAGCTCGTTAACATAACGGAAACGGTCATTCCAGATCGTTTCTCTCATGCGGCTCGTACCCTGTGCAAGACAGAGCAAAACCGTCATCTGCGGATTCATGTCTGTTGGGAAACCGGGATAGGGGTTTGTCTTGACAGAGATCGCCTTGAGCGGTCCCGTTCTCGAAACGAGCACTGCCTCGTCGAATTCCTCGACGGTGACACCCATTTCACGCATTTTTGCCGTGATCGCTTCCAAGTGCTTGGGGATCACGTTATTGATGTAAAGCTTTCCCCCGGTGACAGCCGCCGCAACCATGAAGGTGCCGGCCTCGATCATGTCGGGGATAATCGTATATTCACAGCCGTGGAGTTCTTCCACGCCGCGGATCTTGATCACATTGGTACCTGCGCCGCGGATATCCGCACCGCAAGCATTCAGGAAGTTTGCAAGGTCAACGATATGCGGTTCTCTCGCCGCATTTTCCAGCACCGTGACGCCTTCTGCCTGCACAGCGGCAATGATGGCGTTGATAGTAGCACCCACGGAACAACAGTCGAAATAAACGTTGCTTCCGCAAAGGCCGCTTTCCGCTTTCGCGTCGATGCAACCGCCGCCCACTTCCACGGTGGCACCAAGTTTTTCAAAGGCTTTGATATGCAAGTCGATGGGACGGACGCCGAAATCGCAACCACCGGGGAGTCCCACCCTCGCATGGCCGAATCTTCCAAGCATCGCGCCGACAAGATAATATGACGCGCGGATCTTGCGCACCAGATCCAAAGGTGCTTCCATATCCAAAATGTGAGAAGTATCGATACGCGCAGAAGTCTTG